>JBKEBP010000139.1:0-70074 GCA_047973235.1 Suipraeoptans sp.
GATTTGAATAATTATTTGTCGTTATCTTTTTTAGTCAATGACTTTTTTTAAGATATCCTTGGGTATTCTCCTAATTTTTGTAAAATTTAATAATAATTTTAGGTTCTTTTTAATATTTTAGTTTAGATTATACAACTAACTGAATAAACTTTCAATAATATTTAATAATGCAAATATAAATAGTGTTAGAAAAAGAATATAGAATATATTACGATGTGCATATGTTAATTCAATCTTAAAAATTCAAAACGAAAGGAAATGAAAAGGATGAAGAATGTAAATATGCATGAGTGGTTAAATGAGATTAAGCAAGAAAAGGTAAAGAAACCAATGCCGGTCCTGACCTTTCCCTGCATTCAGCTAATGAATGTTACGGTTGAGGAATTGATATCGGATTCTGATCTGCATGGAAAAGGAATGAAACTGATTTCCGATCGTGTCGACTCACTGGCTGCGGTAAGTTTCATGGATTTATCTTTAGAGGCAGAGGCTTTTGGTTCAAAAATTAAGGTTGGTCCTGATGAGGTGCCGACAGTTGTTGATGTACTGGTAAATAATCTGGAAGAAGCCAAGGCTTTAGAAGTACCTTCTTTGAATTCAAAGCGAATCCCGATTTATATCGAGGGCGTTAGAAAAGCAGCCGAACTAATTACCGATCGACCGCTGTTTGCCGGAATCATCGGACCTTACTCATTGGCAGGCAGACTGGTAGATGTTGCAACGTCGATGATTTACTGTAAGAAGAATCCGGAGTTAATGCACGAAGTATTAGAGAAAGCGACACAGTTCCTGATTAAATATGCCAAAGAGTATAAAGAAAAGACCGGAGCGAAAGGAATCGTTATGGCAGAACCATTGGCAGGCATCTTAAATCCGCAGTATATCGAAGAATTTTCAGAACCTTATGTGAAGAGAATAGCAGAAGCGGTAAGAGATGAGAATTTCCTAGTAATTTATCATAACTGTGGGAACTCAACCCTGCGCCTGACAGAGTCGATATTCCGTACAGAATGTGATGTATACCATTTCGGGAATGCAATTGATTTGAAAGAAATGTTAGATAAGGCGCCGAAAGATAAACTGATTATGGGAAATATCAATCCGGCATCAGAATTTACGACTGGAACGGTAGAATCGATTACTGAAACAACGACAGAGCTGTTGAAGAAATGCTATACTTACCCGAATTTCGTGATCTCTTCCGGATGTGATATTCCACCGATTGCAAAATGGGATAACATTGATGCATTCTTTAAAGCGACGAAGGATTTCTACGATAAATTATAAGTATGATAAGTTTTTGAAAAAGAAAGGGAAAAGCAATGAATCAGAATAGGTATAATGAATTAGCTGCGCAGGCGGTGATGGAAGCAGATGGTGATGCAGTACTGCAGATTCTCAATGATGCAAAGGCAGATGGAATAACGGCAGTGGAATTACTAAAAGATGGGTTTGGTAAAGGCATGGAAGAGCTGGGCGAAGCCTTTGCCGAAGGTGATGTGTTTTTGCCGGAGCTATTGATGGCATCTCAGGCGATGAAGATTGTTACTGATCGTGTCGACGAGGAAGTGTCGGAGGGATCGGGAGCTGAAAATAAAGGGGTAGTTGTGATCGGAACGGTTGAAGATGATGTCCATGATATCGGGAAAGCAATCTGTGTATCGATGCTTAAGGCCTCAGGCTTTGAGGTCCATGACTTGGGCAAACAAGTGCCAACCAAGAATTTTATTGATAAAGCGTTGGAAGTAAATGCCGATATTATCGCCAGTAGTGCGCTACTGACAACGACGATGGTCCATCAGAAGACAATCGAGGAGCTGGTCAAGGAAGCAGGTCTGAAGGGAAAAGTTAAGACCATGGTCGGCGGTGCCCCGGTTTCACAGAAATGGGCCGATGAAATTGGTGCCGATGGTTATTCAGTGGATGCGATGAGCTGCTGTAAGAAAGCGGAGGAGTTATTAGTAAAATAATGTAATTGAATGGAGTTTCGTGTATTGATGATATAATTAATACATGAAACTCTATTTTTTTGTTAATAATAACCAAATGTTATGCTAAGCCTAACGAAAAGAAAGTAGATTGTAGGAGATGATTAGGTTATAATGTTGTCATACATCAGAGCAGTACTATTAAAGCGAGAAGGAGGGAACATATAAAAGCTTATAAAATTGCTCAGATAGCGACATTGTTCCAAACGTAAATAAAGTCTTTGGAAAAGAACTATAAACGGCACTACTATATAATGTGAGTTAAAGCGAGGAGAAAAGATGAGTGAAAGTAAGTATAATGAACTGGCTGCGCAAGCGATTATAGACGCAGATGGAGATGCGGTAGAGCAAATTTTGAATGACGCAAAAGTGGACGGAATCACTGCGGTGGAATTACTGAAAGACGGATTTGGAAAAGGTATGGAAGAACTTGGTGAAGCTTTCGCAGAAGGAGATGTCTTTTTGCCGGAACTGCTGATGGCATCTCAGGCGATGAAAATTGTTACAGATCGGGTTGATGAGGAAGTTTCGGTAGGAGCAGCTTCTGACAAAAAAGGTGTAATAGTCATTGGGACAGTAGAAGATGATGTTCATGATATTGGAAAAGCAATATGCGTATCAATGCTGAAGGCATCTGGTTTTGAGGTGCATGATCTTGGTAAGCAAGTTCCGCTGAAAAATTTTATAGATAAAGCGCTCGAAACAGATGCTGATATTATTGCTAGCAGCGCTCTTCTTACAACGACAATGGTACATCAGAAGACGATTGAAGAATTAGTAAAAGAAGCAGGTCTGAAAGGGAAAGTTAAGACTATGATTGGCGGTGCTCCGGTATCACAGAAGTGGGCTGATGAGATCGGTGCTGATGGCTATTCAGTTGATGCAATGGGTTGCTGTAAAAAGGCGGAAGAGCTGTTAGCTATTTAGTGCTAATAGGAAGAGAGTAAACAATAAGTATTATTTAACAGAAATTTTCAAACTAACTTTGGAGGAGAAATGAATATGGACAATAATACAAATAAACCCACAAAACAGGAGAGTGCGTTTAGAATTAACTGGGCGATGGTATTGCCGATTGGAATTATCATGTTGGCAGTAATCGCCCTCAGCTTTATTAATCAGGATGCTTTTGCCAAGGTTATGTCGGCACTGGTAGATGCTGAAGTTGTTAATTTTAAATGGATTGTAGGACCGACGGTATTGCTGATGATTGTGACAGCAATCGTTGTGTGGATCCATCCAATGGGTAAGATAAAACTAGGTGGGACAGAGGCGAAACCCTTATTTAAAACATTTTCTTACTGGGGTCTTACGATCTGTTCAACCATTGCAACCGGAATTGTGTTCTATGGCGTTGTGCAGCCTCTTACATATTTTGAACAGCCTTGGCCTGGTTGGGGCGAACCGGAATCAGCGACGGCAGCAGTTCGTGCATTAGCTCAAAACAATTTGGAATGGGCATGGGGACAATATGCAGCATATACTATTTGGGCCATAGTTCTTGGTATTGCAATTCACAATTTGAAACAACCAATGAAGGTTAGCTCCTTTTTCTATGTGCTAAGAGGGAAAAAGGCTGGGAAGGGATTAAATACGGTTATTGATATCATGACTTTGATCGGTATTGTTGCCGGCGTTACTTGCTCTTTAGGAACCGGAACTATGCAGATTAGTGCTGGGCTCAAGGCTGTATTCGGAATAGATGTCACAAATGTAACATGGCTGATTGTGGAAGCGATTATCGTTGTCGGTTTCTTGTTAATGTCGGTCGGCGGAATCGCTAAGGGAATAAAGGTTATAACTGATCGGAACTTTAACTTGTATATTATTGTACTGATTATTATGGCATTATTTGGCCCAACACTTTATATCTTTGATATGTTTATTGAAAGTACCGGAATGACATTCCAAACCTTGATTCAAAGTTTGACATATACCGGTGGTGCAGATGGAAATACGATGCCGATATACTGGATGATTTGGCAGTTTGTATCATGTGCATGTTTTGCACCGATTACCGGTCTGTTTTTAGCAAAAGTTTCGCGTGGACGCACTATTAAAGAAATTGTTACCGGTGTATGGATTGTGCCTTCACTTTTCAACTGCATCTGGTTTGTAGTATTTGGTTCAATTGCATTCGATATGCAGACAAGTGGGCAATTTGATTTGTGGGGTTCAATTGAAAGTCTTGGAATGGAGCAGACCATGTTTGAATTATTCAAACAATTCCCGGGCGGAATCGTCCTTTGTGTGGTATTCCTGATTGTAATTTATCTGTCATTTGTAACTCTGGCGAGTAGTGCGACGACAACTGCTTCATTTGTTTCGATGATTCCAAAACGTGAAGTGTCAGATGATGAAGAACCACCAATGTATATGAAAACATTCTGGGCGTTATTGATGGCACTAAGTGCATATGTAATGATATCTTTTGCAGGAATAACCGGAGCGAAGTCATTTGCGATGATTGGGGGTATGCCGACCATTGTCCTAGAGTTTTTAGCAGCCATAGCGGTATTTAGGATTCCTAAGATGCTGAAGAAACATTCCTGCGTGAAAGAAGTCAAATATGTTGAGAACTATGAAGTCTTAGAAGATATGGACATTGCTGTGGAAGACAAGGAAGCGGCTCAATAGTTTCAAAATCTAAAAGTGGAGGACAACAATATGGAATTAACTAAAAATCTGGCGGTTCTGTCGGAGGATGAAATATATCAGATTCATATGAATGTAATGGAAGTGCTCTGGCAAGTGGGGATTATGGTTGAAGAAAAACAATCTCTGCAGCTGCTGGAACAGCATGGTGCGCGAGTTGACTACGACTTAAAGCGGGCATATCTGCCGGCTGAGCTGGTACAGCGGTCAATAGATACAAAAGGTCATTCCTGTACGTTTTATGATTCCTTTGGAAATGCCACTCTGCCGATGGGCGGAAACCGTACCTATTATGGAACTGGTGGATACTCAACTACTTACGTTGATAGTGATGGAGTTTGCCAGGAAGGTACTTATGACGCAATGCTGCGGTTATCTAAATTAGTTGATACGCTTGATGAGATCAGCTTATTTGAACCGTCGATTCAACCTTGTGATAAACCGGCAGAGATACAGGATTTATATCTGATGAAAGCGTGTCTGGTAGGAACAAAAAAAGCAATTCACAGTTATGCACTTTCGGAGAAAAATGCCGAAGCGATTATCCATATGAATGCCGAGTTGGTTGGTGGGTTAGACAATTTAGCAAAGAAGCCACGATTCGTATTTAATCTGTGTACTTTCTCACCGTTGGGAATCAGAAAAGACTGCTGCGAAGTAATCAGACAGGCAGCAAAGTATAATATTCCATGTATGTTCAGTACCGGTCCGATGGCGGGAGCAACTGCGCCGGTGACGCTGGCGGGTGAGATTGTGGCATCCTTTGCTGAGGTAATAGGACACACTGTTTTGGCGCAATGTTACAAGCCGGGCTTACAGGTATCAATGCTTTCGGCAGCCCGTATATTTGATATGAAATATGCGGCTTGTACCGTGGGAACACCGGAGTATGGCTTATTAAAGATCGCATCTTGCCAGATGGCGAACTTTTATAGGATTCCGATTGCCGGAATTGCTTTTTGTGCAGACTCAAATGATTTCGATATCCAGAACGGATACGAAAAATTCATGACCGGATTCCTACCACGGCAAGCCGGAATGAACGTTGAATTTGGTTTAGGTATGTACTCGCAGCTTAACCAGTTCTCATTTGAACAAATTGTCATTGATGCAGAATTAGCCAACTGGTTAGAGCGCATCGGCCGTGGCATTGAAGTGAATGATTTCACCTTGGCGTATAAGGTTCTCGAAGAAGAGGGCGTTAAAGCAGAGTTCTTATTCAACGATCATACGACAGGTCGGTATAAGGAGGAATTTTTGTTACCAAATCTGGTTGACCGGGCTCCTTATCCAACATACCAAAAGAGAAATGGTAAGAACAATCTGATGGATAGAGCGCGCAAGCAGCTGGAGAAATATGAGAAATCATACAGCTATAGTAAAGGTCTGGAAAAAGAGGCGGATTTACAGCGAATTATCGACGAATATTCAAAATAGTATTGCAGTTAGAGGAAAGGCAAGGCCGGTTCAGGTCTTGCCTGTTCACAAAAGAATGAGAAAATGTTATGCCGCCCCTAACGAAACGTAAGTGGCATGGGGCAGGTAATTCGGCTACAATATTGGCATAGATTAAGAACGGTTATAATATCTGAAAACGGAGGATATTTAAGATGCAATTATTAAAGAATATGACAGTTTTGTCTGAGGACGAAATCTATCAGATACATATGAATGTAATGGAAGTACTTTGGCAAGTAGGGATTCTAGTTGAAGAAAAAGAGTCATTACAATTACTCGAAAAGAATGGAGCAAAGGTAGATTATGAAAAAATGAGAGCGTATCTGCCAGCGGATCTGATTCAACATGCTCTAGACGTCAAAGGGCATTCATGCTCGTTCTATGATACTAATGGGAATCAGGTGTTTCCATTAGGAGGCAATAAAACCTACTATGGTACTTGTGGATACTCGACAACCTTTGTTGACAGTGATGGCATTTCAAAGGAAGGTACCTATAAAGATTCGCTTAGACTGGCGAAACTTATTGATACAATTGATGAAGTCAGTCTGTTTGAACCATCGATTCAGCCATGTGATATGCCACCGGAACAACAGGATCTGTATTTGATGAAGAGCTGTCTGGTCGGTACCGGAAAACCGATTCACAGTGTCGCGAATTCAGAGAAAAATGCAGAAGCAATCATTCACATGAATGCTGAATTAGTTGGAGGGCTGGACAATTTGATTAAGAAGCCTAAACTAGTATTCAATCTGTGTACGTTTTCGCCGCTGGGAATTAGAAAAGATTGTTGCGAAGTAGTAAGACAAGCGGCCAAGTATAACATCCCATGTATGTTTAGTAGCGGCCCGATGGCAGGTGCGACGGCGCCGGTAACTCTGGCCGGAACAGTCGTGGAATCTTTTGCAGAAGTAATCGGACACACCGTTTTAGCCCAGTGCTATAAACCGGGACTGCCCGTTTCGATGCTCTCTGCAGCTAGAATATTTGATATGAAATATGCAGCGTGTACCGTAGCAACACCGGAATATCCATTAATCAAGATTGCTTCTTGTCAAATGGCTAATTTCTATAAGATTCCAATTGGTGGTGTTGCGTTTACAGCCGATTCTAATGAGTTCGATATGCAGCACGGATCGGAAAAATTCATGAATGCATTTATTTCGCGACAAGCTGGTATGAATATGGAGTTTGGTATGGGTATGTTCTCGCAGCTTAACCAGTTCTCATTTGAGAGTTTGGTTTTTGACGCTGAAATGGTCCGTTCAATTGAACGGATTGGCCGTGGTATTGAGGTGAATGATTTCTCATTGGCTTATGACATAATGGAAGAAGAAGGTGTGAAGGCCGAGTTCTTATTCAATGATCATACGACCAATAATTATAAGAAGGAATTTTTAATGCCTGATTTAACTGATCGGGTGCCTTACGCGAATTACCTGAAGAGAAATGGAAAAAATACTCTGATGGATAGGGCACATAAACGATTGGAGAAATATGAAAAATCATATGACTATACCAAAGGGTTAGAGTGCGAAGAGAAGCTGCAGAAAATCATCGATGAATATTCAAAATGGAAAGCTGAGGGGCAAGGTCAAATTGGCCTTGCCTTCTTATACGATAGTGATATAGGGGTGATTAGGATGAAGCATGTAATTACAATCGATTTTGGCAGTACCTTTACGAAAGTTGTCGTGGTAAATCTGATTGAAAGAAGGATCATACTGAGCAGTAAAGTTCCGTCTACGGTTGGTACGAATTCCTTCCGGTGTCTGGAGCAGTGCTTTGAACTGGTGAAGAAAGTTTTAAACGAAGATGAGTTTCGCAGTGCAAAGAAGCTGGCATCATCCAGTGCTGCCGGCGGACTGCGGATGTCGGTTATCGGATTGACTGAATCATTGAGTACACTGGGCGGGAAGGCGGCAGCGCTTGGTGCTGGTGCAAAAATAATTGCAAACTACAGTGGTTTTATAACGGATGAAATGATTCGTGAGCTGGAAAACAGTAGAACAGAAATCGTTCTTTTATGCGGTGGATATGAGCGAGGGAATACCTCGATGGTACTCTCAAATGCTAATAAATTGGCTCATTCAAAGATTAATGTGCCGATTATATATGCAGGAAACTCACAGTTGTGTAAGGATGTTCGTCGGCTTATGAGGAGTCATTACAAAACCTGCTATACCGTTGAAAATATTATTCCCGAGATTGATGTTCTTAATGTTGAATCAACACAAGAAGTTATCAGAAGTTTATTCCTTGATCATATCATTGACATGAAAGGTTTTCAGCTTGTTAAGCAAGAATTTGATGATCAGTTAATCCCGACCCCGGTGGCGGTCCTAGAAGCAGGAACCTTACTTAACAAGGGGACGGATAAGAGACAAGGGATGGGGCCGTTATTGATTGTTGACATTGGTGGAGCAACGACTGATGTTTACTCTTTTAACGAAAACAAGAGTTATCAGGGGGCGAAACTAATTGGTCTTGAAGAACCTTTTGGGAAACGAACGGTGGAAGGTGATTTGGGGATGCGTGAATCGTCGGGAGGAGTTGCCGGCAATATTCGTACTGACGCAGTTGCGCAGGAACTGAGAATAACAGAAGAACAGCTGCGACTGTCCATTAGAAAGAGAATGAAGAGTGTTGATTTTTTGCCAGACTGCGAGGAGGAGAGAAAGATCGACAATGCCATTGCAACAGCTGCGGTCCACATTGCGCTAAGGCGTCATGCCGGAAGGATAGAACCGTCCTATAACGAGAAAAATCAGCATCTCCAGTATGGAAAAAATATCACGGACGTGTCAAAGATTATCGGTACCGGTGGAATATTGGTATATAACGACAATCCACCGGCAATTTTGAAAGCGGCAGAGAAAAGCATCGAAGACAAAGGGGCATTGCTCCCGGAGACGACAGAGTTCTATCTCGATAAAGAATACATTCTGTTTTCAGCGGGACTGTTGAAAGCGGTCGATGAAGATGCTGCATTAGAAATCATGCTAAAGAACATCAAACCTACTTAAACTAGAAAAGGCAGGTAAATGAAAATGTATAATTTATTTGTAACCTATACTGCGCCTGATAAAAATAAAATTCGGGAATTTTATCAAGCGATAATAGCGGCTGGAGTGAAAACCGCAACCGACAAAGAAGCAGAAAGTCTATTCTATGAATACTACTTTTCAGTGGAACGAGAAAATGAGCTTCTGCTTATTGAAAAATGGACAGACAAATCGGCTCAGGCATATCATGATACGCTTCCCCATTTAAAGAAATTAGAAGAGATAAAACCGAAATATGCAATTGAGACGAAGGTAGAAGAGTTTTAGGAGGACAGTATGGAGTTGAAATTCAAATGGAAATTTAATATCAAAAATTTACCGGATTTGAAAGAATTAAATAATCAGGCAGCCCAGGCGGCAAAAGGGATAACCATTGGAAAGACGGTTTTCATGGAGAAATATGGTGTTTCATCCGAACGGGAATATAAAGAACAGATGATGAAGCAAAAGAAAATTATGAAGCATTCAGCCATTGGGATGAGTTCGTGGCAGGCCCAGGAAGGCGGGCTGCATAAAATATATGATGAACTAACCCAATCAGATTCATACATTGACCGCTATGGTGCGTGTCTGGATTGGATTATGGGGGTGCCGGAAGAATACCGCAGCAAAATTCAAAAAGGATCGGGTCTGGTACTGCAGAATGAGGCAGAGTGGATGCGCCTCGGTCAAGTTGTTCCGGTCCAGCCACATTTAGGTGATCATATGATCGGTTCATTGAATTCGGTTGAAAATACTACGCTGGGATTAAAAGCCGGTGTTACATCGATTGGAAATTTTTCGCACTATTATACTTATGAGTATCCGGGACTTGATATGGAAGAATACCGAACTGTAGATATGGTCAAGGCAATTGGCATTATGGCTGCCTTTAAGGATCAGGGAACCATTATTCACTCGAATCTGGATGATGGTTTTGGGGCCCAGTTTCACGATTTGGCCAATCTAGTCGGTTACGCTAAACTGGAACGTTATATTTGTGAGGATTTACTGGGAGCAAGGGTTGGACATTGTTTCGGCAATTTGTTCAATGATCCGATTATCAGAATTATTTTCAACAGTGCTATGGGGAAAATTAATACGTTCAATACGCCGGGAACAATGATTTATGGCAATACGATTGATTTCTCTTATAATATGCCAAAGAATCATGCCGCTGTCACCGCTTATGCAATGGCAGATGCGATTGGTCAGATGATTTGTCCCAGTGGCCACGCGATTACACCGATTCCAGTTACCGAAGCAATTCGAGTTCCGGCAGTTGATGAAATCATTGAAGCTCACAACATTGTCGATATGGCGATTGAGCAGGCCAAGTATTACAAAGAGTACGTAGATGTCCAAATGATTGAACATGAAGCGGAAATATTAACAACGTGCGGCAATATATTCTTTGAACGAGTATTGAATGGTTTGGATGATCAGAATGTTGATATTACCCATCCTGGTGAAGTACTGGCCGCACTGAAAGCTCTTGGAATCACCCAGTTAGAAGCAAAGTTTGGGGCTGGAATTAAGGATAAAGAAGCGTTGGGCGGGCGGGTGCCGATTCGCTCAACCTCAATTGTTAAAGCTATTCATAAGCAGCAGACCGAAATAATCGGTGGTATGACCGGGCTTGATGAAAAACCACTGCAAGGTGTCAATATTATTGTTGCGGCGACAGATGTTCATGAGTTTGGCAAAGAGATTGCAAAAAACATCTTAACTAAAGCAGGGGCCCAAGTGTTTGATTTGGGGACTAATGTGGCAGTCGCAGAAGTCGGCGATGCAATTATTGAAACGGGAAGCCATGCCATCCTGATCAGTACTTATAACGGTATAGCGTATAGTGTAGGCAGTGAGTTGATAAGCAGTTTTAAAGAGCTGGGATTAGCAATACCGATTATTATGGGTGGACGACTAAATGAACCGATGGAAGGCACCGAGTTGCCAATCGATGTCTCTGATAAACTAGAAGCGATGGGTATAAACATCGATAATAATTTGGATAAGATTGTTGATTTTCTTGTTAATGAGTTGAAGCTCTGAAAAAGGAGGATATATGGAGAAGAAGTTTTTTGATGTTGATAGTGAGCAGTGCAAAAAGTTGGCCATGGCTTTTTTTGAACAGAGTTCAGGAATCGACCTGCCCGGTACTAAGTTCCAACGGATGCGAAAAGCCAGTTTGGCAGTTCTGGATAAAATCAAGAGCCGCATCGATTTATCAGGAGAATATGCATACTTTCCAAAATCAGAATTTTCTTTTGAGGAAAATGGCCTTCGGGTGGGTGATATTCATATCAAATGCAATGCCTTTGAGCAGTTCAACCACGACTGTATTGAAGGTTTATATATCTATGCCTGCTCGGCAGGTGATTATGCCATTAAAAATGAAGATGTGCTAAATCAGGTATATGCTGATTTGTGGGGAACAAGTTATGCTTATGCAATCAGACTTCTGATTAAAGAGAATATGGAGAAGAATGGCCGGATCAGCGAGAGTTTTGGTCCGGGGTTTTATGGGATGGCATTATCAGAGCTGAAAAAGATCGAAGAGTTGTTGGATTTTGAACGATTGGGAATTCAAATCAGTAGAGGTACGATTATGATTCCTCTGAAATCTTGTGCCGGGTTTTATTTTCATGTTGATGATGCTTACCAGCCAGTCAATATTCAGTGCGAGTCATGCTTGGGCAATCAGACTAGCTGTAACTTCTGTCATGTCCATGAAATGGGAGGATATGATGATTAAATGTATTGGTGTATGCAGTAAATGCAACCGATGTAAGAATTCGGCTATGATGAATGGAGCCAATGATCGAAAGCTTAAAATACTGATGTATCCGGATGATTTTGCGTCTGATCGTGGCCAACAAGGATACGGAATTGCTTTTGATATCGGAACAACAACAGTAGTCGGGATGCTGTGGGATTTAGACAGTGGAATTCTGATGGAGTCATTGGCAGAGACAAACTCGCAGAATGAATTCGGCATGGACGTTATATCGCGTATTACTTTTTGTAGTAATGATGAAGAGAAGCGAAAGATATTGCAGACGAAGATTGTTGACTGTCTGAATCTGTTAATAGAAAAACTCTGTGAGAAGAATGAGATTGTTCCAGAGGATATTGTAAAAGTATTGGCGTGCGGGAATACAACAATGGCTCATTTGATGGCAGGTTACAATCCGACCAGTCTTGCTCTAGCCCCTTTTTCACCGGCGTATACCGGAACTTTGATGCTTTCGCCTGTGGAAGTCGGACTGAATATATCAGTAGATGGGCAGATTACTGTGTTGCCCAATATTGCAGGTCATGTCGGCGGTGATATAACGGCTGGAATAGTTGCTTGCCGTTTTCTGGAGAACAAGAATCTTTCATTATTTATTGATATTGGAACTAATGGAGAAATTGTTATCACCGATGGTTATAAAAACTATACATGCTCTACGGCGGCCGGATCGGCTTTTGAAGGTGCATCTATTTTATATGGTATGAGAGCGGCCAACGGAGCGATTGAAAAGGTTTTTATTGAAGAGGGTGAAGTATTCTTCAAAACAATAGGAGAATGTGAGCCGCAGGGAATCTGCGGATCAGGAATCATCGATGTCATAGCGCAGTTACTGGAACATAAATTAATTAATAAAAATGGCCGTTTAGCGAAGAATGAAGATGTTGAGCGTTTGAATTTGCACTCTGAATTTAAAAAACGATTAATTGTGAAAGATAAAGAACGCGGATTTATTCTAGTCCATAAAGATCATGGAGAAGATATTGTAATTACCCAAAATGACATTAGGCAGATACAGCTTGCTAAAGGAGCAATTGCTGCGGGAATTACCTTGATGCTCGCGGAGCTTGGTTTGACTGAAGAGGATATTGAGAAAGTCGTTGTAGCCGGAGCGTTTGGAAACTATATTGACAAAGAAAGTGCAATAAGAATCGGTTTGTTACCCCAGATTCATCCGGATAAGATCGAGTTTGCCGGAAATACAGCCGGAGTAGGTGTATCGATGGCATTAGTATCCCGACAGGAGCTGAAAGCGGCGATGGAAATTCCAATATGGGTGGAGCATGTTGAGCTGGCAGATAAACCAAATTTTCAGGATGTTTATATGAATGCTATGGCATTCCGGTAATTGATAACATCCCGCATAACCAAACGTTATGCGAGGTAAAACATTCCTACGCTGTACACCTTGTTTTGTAGTCGAGTATAATAAGAATAAATACAATGTCTAACAACAGAGATAAAGATCCCTGGAGAGGGAATGTAAATAATACTACAATAAACAGAAGAGGGAAAAAAATGAATTCAATTGAGAGAGTTGTAAAAGTTTTAAATCATGAAGAGCCGGATCGTGTACCTGTTTATCCCTTGATTAATAGTATTTCAATGAAATACCTAGGATATGATTATGACGAATGGACTCTGGATCCAGAAAAATGCGCAGCATCTATTCTGAAGGCGACAGATGAGTGTGATGTCGATGTTATTTGTTCTCTAGTAGATCTGTCGATTGAAGCTGCAGACTGGGGAATGAAAATCGAATACCCAAAGGATAAAGCGGCCGGTCCGGGAAAGGGAGATCCTTTCATATCATGTGAAGATGACTATGACAAGGTAAACGTGATTGATCCGCGAACGACACCGAGAATGTCGAACTACATAAAAATGACAAAGATTCTAGTTGATGCAAAAGGTCATGAAAAACCGATTGTCGGTTTTGTCTTTGGACCATTGGGAATTTTATCAATGCTGCGTGAATTGGATAAGATGCTGATTGATACCTTTTCATGTAAAGAAAAAATATTTAAAGCGTTGGACAATATTACGGAATCTCTGATTATCCTCTGTGATGAGCTGATTGATGCGGGATGTCATGCGATTATGTTTGATACTCTGTATTCATCCAAGACAATTATGTCAGAGAAAATGTGGGATGAATTCGAAGGGCCGTGGCAACAGCGTTTGGCTGAGCATGTACATAACCGCGGTGTGATGGTAATGATTCATAACTGCGGAGAAGGCATCTATGTCGGAGCCCAGATTAAGCGAATGCATCCAGAAGCTATTTCCCTTCTTTATTTAGCAAACGATTGTAAGTCAATGGCCGAAATGAAAGAGAAATATGGTGATCAAACAACATTTATCGGTCATATTGATCCTGGTTTTCTGATGACATGCACGGAAGAAGAGTTACGTCAGCAGTGTCGGGAACAGATGGATGCATATATGAAGGATGGTGGCTTTATATTAGCAACAGGTTGTGAGTATCCGGCACCTTTAGATGATCGCTTTGCCAAGATTATGGTCGACGAAGCCAAGACTTATGGTGTCTATAAAAAGTAGAATCTCTCTAGTGGTAGAAAGAGGAGGTTGGTGCAGAATGCAGTGCCTTCGTGGCCTGTAATCGAGGTGAGAAGAGATGGAGAGTGTGAATTGTAAAGAGGAAAAGGGAATCATTGGGATCGATGCCGGTGGTACATTTACTGATTTAATCTTTTTAAATAGTGAAGATGGTACGGTACAGGCGAAAGCAAAGACGCCTACGCATCATGATAACCTGATTAAAACAATTGAAAATGGTCTGGATATATTGCTGAAAAATATTAATGTTGCAATGGTTAGTTCTTTTAATCTTGCAACGACACTGGCAACCAACGCAATAGTGGAGAATCGACTTCGGCCGGTTGCACTCATCGCAATTGGTTATGATGTAATGCTGATTGAAAAGGCGGAGAAAGATGCTACCTTTAATACCGAATATATTTATACGGTAAGGGGCGGTCATCAGCAAAGTGGCGATGAGAAGGAAGCACTTGATGAAGAGGCACTTGAAAAGGTAATTAAGGAACTGCCGGAAGCAGTCGAAGGAATCGCCGTATCCAGTTATTTCTCGGTTAGAAATACTGCCCATGAAAATAGAGCGGTCGAGATAATCCATGCGCTTAGACCCGATATATATGTAAGCTGCGGTCACGAATTATCAACCGATCTGGATGCGATCAAACGAGCTACGACAACGACTCTGAATGCCGGATTGATTCCGATTGTTATGGGACTGATTAATTCAGTCGAGAGAGTGTGTAATGAGCGAAACATAAATGTTCCAATCACCATTGTAAGAGGGGATGGTACGATTGTCGGAGCGCCATGGGCGAAGGAGCATCCGGTCGAAATGATTTTGTCCGGGCCTGCAGGAAGTGCCTGTGGGGCAAGGTATCTGGCGATCAGGAATGCGATATCAGAAAGAGAGTCGTGGGTCGTCGATATCGGCGGAACAACAACTGATATCATTCGTCTTGATGCGAAGGGCAAACCGGTTCTGCTAGATGAAGGGGCAACTGTTGCGAATCACAAGACGTTAGTTAAGACAATTGACATATATACCTTTGGTCTCGGTGGCGATACACGAATTCTGAAAAATAGTGACGGCTCTCTAGAACTCGACCGCCGCCGAGTGAAATCGCTTTGTTCTCTGGCTGAGGAATGGCCAATGGTAATTGATGAGTTGAAACAATTGGTGAAACGTAAATACCAAGGCGAACCACTGTTTTTAGTAAAGGGTGCAGGAGTGGCAGAGAATGAATTTGAGACAAAGATCATGCAAAATCTTGCCAATGGTCCTAAATCTCGGGCGCTGCTTCTAGCCGGAGAGAATGCCTTATGGATCAAGTACCGATATCTGGATAGTATGGAGGAGAGAGGACTGGTTCAATACAGTTCGTTTACGCCGACTGATGCACTGCATGTGTTGAATCAGCTAAATCTATGGTCTAAAGAAGCTTCTGTATTGGCAGCGTCGTTGATGATCAATAGCTTCCTGAAAACAACAGCATTGGTAGCAACTTGGGTTAAAGATATGGTCGAAAAAACGATTGAGAAAACCATTATACTAAAAAATCTTTCGGTAGATGGGGTGAGTTTAACAACTGGCGATGAAGGACATAAACTAATCGACGAAATGATTTTCGGTG
Source organism: Suipraeoptans sp. (assembly GCA_047973235.1). GTDB lineage: Bacteria > Bacillota > Clostridia > Lachnospirales > Lachnospiraceae > Aequitasia. The sequence goes on from JBKEBP010000139.1 coordinate 16,130, forward strand.
AAAATAGAATATCTCAGCAATTGAATTTTAACTTGGCGGGAAGTTTGGTTGGTGTCGGGGCGCCAACTTGGGCATTTTTGCCGAAAGTAGGCAAGGTTTGCCATGAAACAGCTTTACTGCCGGAAAATGCTGAGGTTGCAGGAGCGGTCGGAGCCGCAGTCGGTTCTTTTGCACTGGTGTATTCGGTCCGGATCGCACCAGTCAAGGGAAGTGGCTTATACAGAGTTCATTATCCGATAGGAATCAAGGATTTCGAAGAACTCGAAGACGCTGTAGATTTTGCCAATCAGTTTATGGAGAGGTGGCTCACAGAACGGGCTGAAAAAGCAGGAGCCAATAATCCGATGATAGAGAGTAGCCGCGAGGATAAAACAGCGTTAATTTCACTGAATGGTAATGCAATATATTTGTACACAGAACTTACTTACGATGTTAGCGATAATTAAAAAGTGGGCTGTAGCAGCAGAAACGTAACAGCGTATGGATGCAGCAGCCTTATTTTTTACAATAAAGTGTATCGAAAATGACCCAATAAAATACTGAATGTGAGCCAGAAACGACCCAATTTTATTTTTTGCTTATATAAATATCAAGGAAAGGGGAAGGAGAAATTTATGATATTCAATATTCAGAAATGTTCGATCCATGATGGCATTGGATTGCGAACACTGGTATTTTTTAAAGGTTGCCCGTTGCGGTGCCAATGGTGTGCCAACCCGGAATCTCAACTATACGGACCAGAGATTATGGAAACCCCTAATAAATGTATTGGATGCATGGCTTGCGTTAAGGTCTGCCCTCGTTCTGCAATCACCCTTCAGGCAGATGGGCCGCGGATTGATAGAGAATTATGTGCGAACTGTTTTAAGTGTAGTGATCGCTGCTATGCCGCTTCAAAAGAACCGGTTGGGCAAGACTATGAACTCGAAGAACTCTATAAAATGATTGACCGAGATCGGGTATTCTATGACATCAAAGGTGGAGGTGTTACATTTTCCGGTGGTGAGCCGTTGACCCATCCACAATATTTAACAGAGATTACGAAGGTTTGCCATGACCGGGGGATTGATGTTGCAATTGAAAGCTGTGGAGTAGGAAATTATGATGAATTCAAACATGCACTACCTTACATAAATAGTGCCTTTCTTGATATCAAACACATCGATTCAGAGAAGCACAAGGAGATTACCGGCAGCGGTAATAAATTGATTCTGCATAATATCCAACACATTGCAGAAGAAGACATCAATATTACGATTCGGACACCGATTATTCCAGGCTTAAATGATTTCAGAGAGAACCTGACCGGCATTGCAGAATTTTTATTGACAATGCCGACGATTAAAGAGTATGAACTATTGGCTTACCACCCGTTTGGGGTCGGGAAGTATGAGGCTTTAGGCAGGAAATATCCACTGGTGGGACTTGAACCGCCGTCAGATGAGCAGATGAGGGAGCTTGTCAGATGTGTAAATGAAGTATTTAAGGGGCATGAAAAGATTTGTTTCTATACCAAGGATAACAAAAGAGAGATTATCGTATAGTGACGATTCTCTCAATCAATGTGGAACTATTAAATTTAAAAAAACAAAAAAGGAGACAAAAAATGATATCAGAAAGAATTGCAAGACTTAGTGACAAAGTACGTAACACACCACCGACCATCTGTATTGATCGCGCGAGATTGGTCACCGACTTTTATAAGCGACCATCAATGGAACCTTTTATTCTGCAACGGGCAAAAGCGTTTAAGCATGTTCTAGAGAATAAAGAGATCTTTATCGATGATGATTCGATTCTGGCAGGACACATGGCATCGCGGATGCACGCAGTTCCGGTTTTCCCGGAAATGTCGGCTTGGCTAAGAGAGGATCTAGAAACTCTGGATACCAGAAAATATGATAACTTTCAGTTTTTGTCCGGTGAAAAAGATGAACTGAGAAAGATTGTGGCAGACTGGGAAGGCGGAACTTTTGGTGACCTGACCAATGCGCAGATTACGGAAGAAGAATGGGATCTGTTAAAGATCGGTGTCTTTACCAAAGGAATCTCACAGCTATCGACTATGAACATCGCTCCTGACTATGATGAGATGGTGAAAAAGGGATATCGTTACTATATTGATCAGTGTAAAGAACAGCTTGCGGCACTGGATGATATGGATATTGAGACGATGGGCAAGAAGATTACTTGGGAAGCGATGATTATCACAATGGAAGCTATCATCTCATTCGCTCATAGATATGCTGACCTGGCAGAGAAGCTGGCCATAGAAAGCACAGATGTGAAGCGTAAAGAGCAACTTTCGGCTATTGCAACAAACTGTCGTGTTGTTCCGGAAAATGCTCCTGAAACCTTTGAGCAGGCAGCGCAGTTAGTATGGTTTACCCATCTTGCGTTCATGATGGAAAATAACGGATCAGATCATTCATTAGGACGTTTTGATCAGTATATGTATGACTTCTATAAAAAGGATTTGGAGAGAGGTATCAGCAAGGAGTTCATTGCCGATGTCATCCATGAATTTAAATTAAAATTTGAAGAAATGTGGTATTTGCGCAATGAATTTGAATCTGAAGCATACCCGGGCTGTGCGCTTTACATTCACATTATGTTAGGTGGAATGTTGGCTGACGGTTCTGATGGCTGCAACGAACTGACTGAATTAGTTCTGCTCTGTATGGAAGACCTGCAGACCAAAGAACCCTGCGTATCTTTTCGATATCATGATAATATCAATCAGGACACATTCCGTCTCGCTATGCGGGTTGCGTTACAAGGTGGAAGTCATCCGGCGTTCTTTAATGATGAGACTTGTATATCTTATCTTACCAGATTAGGATTCACCAAAGAAGATGCAGTTAACTGGGCGGTATGCGGTTGTACCGAAACTGTTTCCCAAGGAAAATCAGACTTTCAGTCACAGATGGGATATTACAATGCTATCAAAGTATTTGAAATTGCACTTTATGATGGAATGGATCCGGTCAGCAAGAAGCAGATCGGACCGCACACCGGTGATATCAAGAGCTTTACTTCGATTGAACAGCTGAAAGATGCATATCTAAAGCAGCAAGAATTCTTTTTGCGGAAATTTATTGTACTGTTCAACAAGATGGTTTCCTGCCACGCTTATGCAGTGCCGACTCTGACCGGTTCCTGCTTCACGGATGGCTGTATCAGAAATGGCCGCGTATTACAGCAAAAGGGCTGCGATAATCGATGGTCAGCAATTGCTGTAACAGGGTTGGCAAACATCGCCGATTCATTTGCGGCAATCGAAGAGTGTGTATTCAATAAAAATTATTTGTCGATGGCAGAATTGGTAAATCTTCTCGACACTGACTTTGAAGGGAAAGAAGAAATGCGTCAACTGCTGATTAACCGAGCACCGAAGTTTGGTAATGATATTGAAGCGGTTGATAAATATGCTCATTTTGTTGTTAAGACCCTCGATGATGAAGGAAAGAAATACAAGGATGGACGAGGTGGCGAACTGACTACCGTTTGGGCAACACAATCTTATAATGTGGTTCTGGGTCGGATGATTGGTGCGACACCGGACGGACGCCACGCATTCTCGACCATGGCTGATAATGTTTCACCGATGATTGGGATGGATGTAAATGGACCGACCGCAGTTGTTAACTCGGTCAATGCTGTTGACTCTACGATTCCTCAGAGTGGATTGTTGTTGAATCAGCGCTTTGATCCGGCGATTGTTAAGGGAGAAAAGGGCATTGATATCTTAGAAGCAGTATTACGTGCACACTTTAAGAAAGACGGAGATCACCTGCAGATTAATGTTGTAGATGATGAAACCTTAAGAGCGGCTCAGAAAGAACCCGAGAAATTCCGTAACATGTTGGTTCGTGTAGCGGGCTATTCCGCATTCTTCGTTGATCTTGAAAAGAATATTCAGGATAATATAATCCAGAGAACCGTGCAAAGAACCGTATAGTATATTAGTTCAACATGAAGTTCAAGTGTATTTGCAGCATTTGGACTTCATGTTCTAATAAGAGAAGGAAGACGATATGAAGGCAAGAAAATTATTTAGAACGATCGAAACACATACCCTGGGCCATCCGACTAGGAATGTCCTAAGTGGATTCCGCCATATTCCGGGAGCGACAATGGCAGATAAATACACCTATATGAAGGAGCATGAAGACTGGTTCCGTAAGGTTTTGGCTTTTGAGCCTCGAGGCAGTGAAATTATGTCTTGCACACTGATTACAGAACCCTGTACTCCGGGTACCGATGTGGGGATTTTGTACTTCGAGGCGAGTTGTTGGATGCCGATGTGTGGACATGATACGATAGGTGTTACGGTTGCATTAATTGAAGCTGGTCTGGTAGAGGTAAATGAACCAAAGACGGTCATCAATCTGGATACAACAGCTGGTGTTATTGCAGTTGAAGCGATTGTCAAGGATGGTGAAGTAGAGGAAGTATCCTTTTTGAATGCTCCGGCGATGGTACTTAACCGAGATGTCGAGGTCGAGACAAAGGATTTTGGAAAGCTGACCTTAGATATCAGTTGGGGCGGTAATGTCTATGCTATTCTTTCGGCAGATAAGATCGGCCTCACAATCGAACCACACAATAGCAGTAAATTAATCGAGGCGGCCCAGTCCATTGCCAGAGATCTTAATAGTCAGGTGACGATTCGACATCCGAAACTTTCTTTTGTCGATCGGGTCACTCATGTCGAGTTCTCAGGCCCTCCCAAAGGGAAAGGGGCTGATATTCAGAACTGTGTGATAGCTTTGCCTCGAGTAATCGATCGTTCTCCTTGCGGAACCGGAACATCAGCCAAAGCGGCACTTTTATATGAAGAAGGAAAGCTGAAAGTCGGAGATAGTTTTAACCACGAAAGCATCATTGGTTCCATTTTTAAATGTGAAGTGGTAGAAGAGACCACTGTTGGCGGACTTACCGCCATTTATCCGAAAATAACTGGGAATGCCTGTATTATGGGCTTTGCAACATGGATTATCGACCCCAAGGATCCGTTCCCAGAAGGATTCTTATTGGAGTAAAAACAAGCATGGTTAATACAATGCACGAAATTATAAATTATATCAAGACAATAGCGGAAGCGGGAATCAAACGCAATATCACAGGACGTAATGCTTTGGTAAAAGAGTTGTTTGAATATCTTTTCTGTCGGATCGAACTGAATCATCAGCTTTTGTTGCTATGTACCAAAAAAGGTTTGATTTTAACATGCCTTTCTCCTAAATTAAGTGCGGATTTAAGTGGTTATAGTGTTAGCAGTGAATTTATGAGCAGTCATCAGGAAGGATTAGTGTTTAACAGTAGTTTGGAAGAGTTTATTCTGGTATCGGCTGTATCCGAACAAGAAATGCCATTGGTTAATCAGTTACAGACAAATCTTAAAATGTTGTTGGCAATCTTCGATACAAATCAGGGACAAGAGCGATATTTATTAGACTGTCTCGATTCGATTGAGAGTGCTATCTGCATTTATGATAAGGATGCGTGTCTGCTCTTTGGCAATAAGAGTTACCTCGATAATATGCGGATTTTTGATCACGAAGCAGCATTAGGAATGAATATACTCGATATCACGAAGCAATCAGGAATTAAAATCAGAGCTTCGAAGAATGGTTCAAATAATTTGAAGATGTTGGATGTTTTACGCAATGGTAACTGTATTCTCGATTGGGAAGTAATGATTGAATCAGAGGCTTTGCCTAACAAAGCGCAATTTGTATCCAATAATATGTATGCAATCAAAAATAAAAGTGGAAAAGTCGACGGAATGATAGAAGTTGCCCACTCCCATCAGGTCAATCTCAATAAGACGAAGAGGATTATGGGATTGAGCGCCGAGTACACATTTGATTCAATTATCGGGAAAAGTCCAAAAATCAAAAAAGCCATTGAGCAAGCGAAGAATTATGCGGACAGTAATTATAATCTGTTGCTTCTGGGTGAAAGTGGAGTTGGAAAGGAGCTTTTTGCTCAAGCCATACATAACTACACTAAACGTAATCAGGGTCCTTTTGTTGCTTTGAATTGCGCCAGCTTATCTGAGCATCTGATTGAAAGTGAATTGTTTGGATATGTTGGCGGTGCTTTTACCGGGGCTTCGAAAAGTGGTCAGATTGGAAAGTTTGAATTAGCTGATGGTGGCACCTTGTTTCTCGATGAAGTCGGCGAACTGCCTTTTCATTTCCAATCCAAACTGCTGAGGGCTTTGGAAACTCTCAAGGTAACTCGGATAGGCAGCACCAGTCCGGTGTCGGTTAATGTAAGAGTGATTGCAGCGACCAGCCGGGATTTGCAGAAGATGATTAAGGAAGGAGTATTTCGTGAGGATCTATACTATCGGTTGCTGGTTTTGAGTATTGAGATTCAACCACTGCGGGAGCGACGGGAAGACTTGCTACTATTGGCAGATACCTTTCTCAAGCAGATTGCCGGAGCTAATAGTGAGCAACCTAAGATTTTAGACAAAGACGCCCGCAAATGTATGGTGGAATATGACTGGCCGGGAAACGTACGGGAATTGCGTAACGTGATCCAACGCAACATACTACTGACAAAATCAAAAACCATCACCGGAGCGATGATGGAAGCGACGATTTATTCATCGGGATACGATATAAAATCTGAAGGCAAGTTGTTGCCGGAACGCCGGATCAATGAACGATTGGCGGAAGTACAGAATGCTTATAAGGGCCTGATAGAAGAGGCAATAGAAATCGCTGGCGGCAATAAAAGCCAGGCCGCCGAGCTGATCGGAGTATCGCGAAAGACCCTGTACCGAATGATAGAGAAGTACTACTAAGCCTTACATCTTACCATTTTGAAAGCGTATTTCATGGCCTTCGATATCATCGATTAGATGTTGATACGTAATCTTACGAGCACATTTAGCATCTTTGTTTTTGAAGGCTTCAAACAAATCGCGGTGTTGGCGTAAGGAGTTTGCTCTGAATTCTTCAATGTCAACATTTGAAGAATAGATGTTGCCGATAATCTGCTGATTAAAGATATCGTAATAAGCCGCCAAGGCACTGGTAATCGGGTAGTTTTTAGCTAAATCCCGAATATAGGAGTGAAACTCATAGTTCTTTTCCATCAGTTCCTTGGAATTATCAGCAACTGCTTCGCAAGCAATTAATAATTTCTCCAACGTTTTTAACTCGGCGGCATTAACTTTCTCGACTGCAAGGTATACGGCCTGCGGCTCCAGAGAACATACGAATTCTAGCATTTCTCGTTTGCCGGCCAGATCCAGGCTAGCAATAAAGGCACCTTGTTTGGCGATATCTTGACGACCCTTTACATAAGTTCCATGCTTTGCAATATGGATAAAGCCCTGAGTAGCGAGCACCTTATAAGCTTCCCGCAGTGTTGCTCGGCTGACATTTAATTTTTTACTGAATTCAAGCTCGTTAGGGAATTTGAAGTTGTCAACCAAATCACGGGAGACGATCATATCTCTTATTTTATCGGCCAAGTAATCTGATTGTGTTTTGATTTCAGTGACCGCTAGTTTGTTAAATAAATTTTCAGTATCCATAAATTCACCCCATTTCTTTGTACATTATACACTAAAATATCGTGAAATGAAATATGAAAATTTATTCTATAAATTAATTTTAATTTCTTTATTAATAATAATCAGCTAATGATTAACTAGTAATCAATAGATAAAGGAGAGTGAAAAATATATGAAAGGTAAAATTGTGGTAATAACAGGCGGTGGCAGCGGTCTTGGTGCCAAATTGGCAAAACGCTATTCAGAGCAGGGTGCAACGGTAGTGATTCTGGGCCGAACAGAAGAAAGGCTTGGAGAGGTTGTACGCTTGCTAACCGAGAAGGGGTATTATTATGTGCTTGATGTTTCAGATCTGCAGGAAGTGAGGCGCATCTTTAATCTGATTTACCGAGACATCGGAATTATCGATATTCTGGTCAATAGCGCCGGCGTGGGAGTCTTTGATTGGGCTGAAAACACAGAGGAAGAAGCCGTGCATGCGATGATTGACACGAATCTCAAGGGAACGATCTTTTGTACTCAAGCGGTGTTGCTTAAGATGAAAAAAGAGAATAAGGGTAATATTATTAATATTATCTCAATGTCAGGGAAGCGTCCTGTAGTCAAAGAATCGGTATACTGTGCAAGCAAATACGGTGTAACCGGCTTTACCCAGGCAATTGCGTTGGAATTAGCGGATACAGCGGTTAGAGTGACTGGGATTTATATGGGGAATATGGCGACGGAACTATGGGGAGAAGAAAAGCCCGATGATTATCTTTGCTTTATCGACCCGGAGGATATGACCGATGTGATCATGAATGTTACGAAATATCGTGACTATATGTCAGTTGAAGAAGTGTTGATTAAGAATCATAGAAATTAAAGGAGGAACAACAAAGTGAAACAAGCAAAAAAGGGCGATTGGGTTCAGGTCAAAAATACGATTTTAAAAGCCGGAGAGCGGGCACCGCAAGTTCCGGAAGATACACAGGCGTGTGATCTTAATATGTGGGTCAAAGGCTTCATCTTGCAGGATGCCCCAATTGGTGAAATGGTTGAAATCGAAACATCGATTGGTCGCAAGGTAAAAGGGCAGTTATGTGAAGTTAACCCCAGATATAACCATACATATGGAGACTTTGTACCGGAACTGGTACAGATTCAGCATCAATTAAGAAAAATTGTATTTGGGGGTGAAAGCGATGTCTAAGGAATTATCTTATGGGGCAATTAACACACGTAAAAATGAAATCATGCAGGCGGCGATGGGAATTGATTACAGTAAATTCGAATTGCCGGGTATCGGTTTTGATTATGATCAGATGATGAGCGAGGTTGCGTATTCAATGGAGGAGATGGAGCAGATTCAGCATGCTCACGCGGTCGGTAATACACCGCTGATCGAGCTACGCAATCTGACTAGATTAGCACGTAAATATGCTCCGGAAGGCAAAGGTGCCCGAATCTTCGTCAAGGATGAAGCTTGCAATGCATCTGGCAGTTTCAAGGCTCGGCGAGCATCGATTGCAGTTTATGAGGCAAAGAAAAAGGGATATAAAGGAGTAATCTGTGCAACCTCCGGAAATTATGGGGCAGCGGTTGCGGCTCAGGCAGCGATGTATGGACTGAACTGTATCGTCGTTCAAGAATGCTACGATAGCCGTAAGGTTGGACAGCCTGAAATCCTAGAGAAACAGCGAATCTGCGAAGCATTTGGAGCTGAAGTGGTACAACTGACAGTGGGGCCGGAACTCTTTACAACCTTGTTGCAACTGTTGGAAGAAACAGGCTATTTCAATGCCTCGCTGTATACGCCATTTGGTATTGCTGGTGTCGAAACATTGGGATATGAACTGGTTCAACAATGCCGTGAGATTACCGGTCGTGATCCGGCGATGGTACTGGCGACCAATGCCGGCGGAGGCAATGTGACCGGTACCGCCCGAGGTATGAAGAAAGCAAATTGCAATGCAAAGGTAGTCGGCGTATCGATAGATCTGTCAGGATTGCACATGGCTTCTGACCACGATTTTAATAAGAAGTCATTTACCACCGGTCATACTGGCTTTGGAATGCCATTTATGAGCTGGCCGGACCGAAGTGACTGTCCCCGCAATGCAGCCCGGGTACTGCGTCATATGGATGAATTCTATACTGTTAAGCAGGGTGAGACCTTCTATATGACCGAAGCGCTCGCAAGCCTGGAAGGCTATGAAAGAGGACCGGCCGGAAATACTTCGCTGACGGCAGCTTTCGCTTTAGCTCAGCAGTTAAATCAGGAAGAGGTGATCGTGGTTCAGGAAACTGAGTATACCGGAGCTGGTAAACATCCCATGGCTCAGTTATCTTTCGCTCGTGAAAATGGCGTTGAGGTACTGTTTGGCGACCCCGATGATGATGTACCGGGAAAGAATATTATTCTGCCGGCAGATCCATCTCTCATCAAGGCCAGACCGTATGACCTGAACAAGACTCGTCGTTCTTATGTCAAGAATTGTGTCAAGAATTACGGGATGACTGAAGCCGACGAAGCAGATATTCAGTTTATTATGGAAGACTCCAAAACAAACCGCGAATTTGTGACTGAGGAGCTTAAAAAGCATGGAGTGAAATACCGTAAGTAAGCAGGCTGAATTGAAAGGAAGCGAAAGACCATGTTTAGTAAAATGATAGAGGTATTGAAAAATGATAACCGTAAGCTGGTATTCACCGAGGGCAGTGACTCCCGTATACTGGGAGCCGCATCCCGGTTGGTGAAAGAAGGGCTGTTGACACCGATTCTGTTGGGCGATAAAGTGGAGATCGAAGCTGCCGCCAAGAACCAAGATGTTGACTTGGCGGGAATGGAACTATATGACCCGGCTAAGTTTGGTGGGATCGAAGTAATGATAGAGCGAATGTATGAACTTCGTAAGGGCAAGCAGGATTTTGAACAATGTAAGAATGCGCTGAGACAGCCTAACTACTTCGGTACGATGATGGTGCAGATGGGAATGGCAGATGGCCTGTTGGGGGGAGCCACCTATTCGACAGCGGACGCGATTCGGCCGGCACTACAGTTAATTAAAACCAAACCAACTAATAAGATTGTATCGAGTTTCTTTATATTGAAGCGGGAAGTGAACGGTAGTAATGAGATGTACGCAATGGGAGATTGTGCGATCAATTTATTCCCTGATGAAGATGAGATTATGGAGATTGCTGTAGAAACAGCCAAAGGGGTAAAACAATTTGGGATTGAGCCCAAAGTCGCATTACTTTCATACAGCACCATGGGCTTAGGCAAAGGGGAGTCGCCGACGAAGATGCGCCGTGCAGCTGAACGGCTCAATACACAGGATATCGATTTTGATGTGGATGGCGAACTGCAGTTTGATGCTGCGTTTGTGCCGGAAGTAGGTCAGATCAAAGCACCGGAGTCAAAAGTTGCAGGACAAGCTAATACGTTTATCTTTCCCGATATCAATACCGGAAATATTGCCTATAAGATGGCTCAGCGCCTTGGGGGATTTGAGGCAATCGGGCCGATGCTAAGGGGGTTAAATGCACCGATCAATGATCTGTCACGGGGATGCAGTGAAGACGAAGTTTATAAGATGGCAATTATCACTGCTGTGATACAATGATTACATTAGAGAGGAAGTGAAGAAAATGATGAAAGAGAATGGTTTGATTCACATTTACTGTGGTGACGGTAAAGGAAAAACGACGGCGGCAACCGGATTGGCAGTTCGCTGTGCTGGAGCAGGTGGAAAAGTGCTGTTTGCCAGGTTTCTGAAGAATGATAAATCGGGTGAATTAGCTATATTAAAAGCTGTTCCCACGATTGAACTATTGAGCCCGTCAAAATCCTTTGGTTTTTATCAAATGCTGGATGAAAGTCAGAAAGCGGAGCTTAAGGATCATTGCCAGTATATGTGGCAGCAAATTACTGAACGGATTATGAGTGAGCAATTTGATATGTTGGTGATGGATGAGTTTATGGCAACTTATAATTATTCCTTATTCGATAATCAGTCTGTCATCCATTTTTTGCAACATAAACCGGAGCAGTTGGAAGTAGTCCTGACCGGTCGTAATCCTGCTCAGGAGTTGATTGAATTAGCGGACTATGTGTCTGAGGTCATGAAGATCAAACACCCCTTTGATCGGGGCGTCGTTGCTCGCAGAGGAGTTGAGTATTAGGCGCTTTATAAAAAAATAGGAGCTCCGAGGAGCTCCTACATATTAGTTGAATTCAGGTTCTATTAAGCCGAATGTTCCATTCTTTCTTTTATATACTACATTAACCTCATCAGTTTCTGCATTGCTAAAAACGAAAAAGTCATGTCCTAAAAGTTCCATCTGTACACAAGCGTCTTCCGGATACATAGGCTTAATACCAAATCGCTTAGTTCTAACAATTTTAACATCTTCATCGTCATTTGAATCTTCCGAATCAAAGAAATCCTCTTTTAAAAATCCTCCTTCTTGATGTCTTTCAACCAACTTGTTTTTATACTTTCTTAGTTGGCGTTCAATAACTTCTTCAACAAGGTCAATCGATACATACATATCTGAGCTAACCTGTTCTGAACGAATGATGCTACCCTTCATAGGTATGGTAACTTCAATCTTTTGGCGTTCCTTTTCAACGCTTAGTGTTACTACAATTTCGGTTTCAGGAGTAAAATACCTTTCCAGCTTCCCCAACTTACTTTCTACTGCTTCTCGCAGTCCGTCTGTTACTTCGATGTTTTTCCCACTAATAATAAATTTCATGGTGTCCAACTCCTTATTACTTATTTCAGATATATCTGACAAATACATCAGATGTGGTGACTTATCTGATATATCGAGTATATCATGATTGTCTTTTAATGTATAGCGTCAATTATGTTCATAATGTAAAATTTCTACGAACTTTTTTCAAACTTACTAAAGATTAAAGGATACAAAAATATTATCCATAACACTAATATAAAGTACTCAAACATGGATACTATTACATTTTCGCCGGCGATAATTGCAATTCCCTCTTTTATTAGTAAGGCGGCACCTAATCCAACTATAAGTTTAACCGGTTGATGCCAATTCTTAAGACATTTCACTGAAAAATCAAGGTGTGTTCTTTCGAGATAAAACCCGATTGAGAATCCTATGCCTGCACCTGCAGCCTTTACGGCATCAAGAGAATTTTCCAAATCAACATTTCCAATACTCCTTAGAATCAGTGTATATATTAATACAATGATAGAGGAAAAAAATAATATGCTTGAGACTGTTTTCGTATTTTTTTTATCTAGAATTGAGTCTTCATATTTAAATATAAAAAAAGCAACAACAAGTGATAATCCAATGGCAGTTAATACATCTTTAGGCGTATGTACGCCCAGATACATTCTTGAAAAGCCAACTAGTAGGAATAAGAAAGGTAATATTATCCTAAGTGAGATTTTATTTGTTTTTAGGGCCATTGTTGCGTATAAGGAAGTAGCGCCCTGGGTATGTCCACTGGGAAAAGAATACCCGGTGGCACCTGATAGAGCAGAGTTAACTGCTTTGAACTCAGGGTCAAGAAGCCATGGTCTTGGGATACGTAATGTAACCTTTAGAGCTTGTACCACAAGTCCTGCAACAAAGTAGTTTATTCCAATAAGGTATGCAAGCTGCTTATTTATGCACCAGTAAAAGGTACAAATAATTAGTATGACTAATATATCCTGGCCAAGGTATGTAATTAACTGCATTGCTTTATCTAAAGCAGGAGTTCTAATACTTTCTAATAACCACAAAAATCGCATACAATTTCCTCGTTATAATAATAATTATTTTTGTGAACGTCTTCTCATTCTTGAATCTAGAATCTTTTTTCGTATCCGTAAATTTTCAGGAGTAACTTCAAGAAGTTCATCTGTGTCTATGAAATCAAGTGCCTGCTCAAGACTTAGGACCTTGGGAGGTGATAATCTAAGAGCATCATCAGCGCCGGATGACCTTGTATTAGTAAGATGCTTTGTCTTGCACACATTTACTTCGATATCTTCGACTTTAGCATTTTCACCAATCACCATTCCGGAATAAACCTTTTCTCCGGCACCTATAAAAAGAACACCACGTTCTTGAGCACCATATAATCCGTAGGTAACAGATTCTCCCGTTTCAAAAGCGATAATAGAGCCTTGCTTCCTATAAGATATATCACCTTTATAAGGTGCATATCCGTCAAAAGCAGTGTTCATAATACCGTGACCTTTAGTATCTGTTAAAAAATCACCTCTATATCCGATAAGACCTCTTGCGGGTATTAAAAATTCGAGTCTGGAATAACCACCACTTGTATTACCCATGCTTTGCAGCTCGCCTTTTCGTTGACTTAATTTATCAATGACAGTACCGGTATACTCATCAGGCACATCGATATATGCGACCTCGATAGGCTCTAAGAGTTTGTCATTTTCATCTCTTCGGTAGAGGACCTCAGCTTTGCTTACTGCAAATTCATATCCTTCACGTCTCATGTTTTCAATAAGAACAGAAAGATGAAGTTCACCTCTTCCTGAGACTTTAAAACTATCAGTAGAGCTTTCCTCAACTCTAAGGCTTACATCGGTATTAAGTTCTCTAAATAGGCGCTCTCTTAAGTGTCTGGATGTTACGAATTTACCTTCTTGTCCTGCAAAAGGGCTATCATTAACTATGAATTGCATAGATATTGTAGGCTCTGAGATCTTTTGAAAGGTAATAGGTTCAGGATTATCAGGTGAACAAAGAGTATCTCCTATAGAAATATCGGGAATACCTGAAATTGCAACTACTGAGCCTATCGTAGCTTCTGTAATATCTACTTTATTAAGACCATCAAATTCATAGAGCTTACTTATTTTAACCTTTTCATTACGATTAGAATTGTGCTTATTAACGACAAGCGCATCCATACCATTTCTTATAACTCCATTGTCAACTTTTCCGATACCGATACGGCCTACATATTCGTTGTAATCTATAGTGCTTATAAGAACCTGACAAGGGGCCTCGGGGTCACCTTCCGGTGCGGGTATGTGTTCTAATATTGCTTCAAAAAGGGGTTTCATATCCTTATGTTCATCTGAAAGTTCCACAATGGCGTATCCGGATTTTGCAGAAGCATATACATAAGGAAAATCTAATTGGTCATCCGATGCACCAAGATCGATAAACAAATCCAGAACCTCATCTACTGCATTTTCGGGATCCGAGTTTGGTCTATCGATTTTATTTATACAGACAATTACAGGGAGCTTTAATGCTAGTGCTTTTTTGAGAACAAACTTTGTTTGAGGCATAGTTCCTTCAAAGGCATCAACAACCAGTATAACACCATTGACCATTTTAAGAACACGTTCAACTTCTCCGCCGAAGTCGGCATGTCCGGGGGTATCAATTATATTGATTTTCACACCGTTATAATGAACGGCAGTATTTTTTGATAGTATAGTAATACCACGTTCTCTTTCGATGTCATTGGAATCCATTACTCGTTCCATGACTTCTTGATTTTTCCTAAAAACACCACTTTGTTTAAGCAGCTCATCTACTAATGTTGTTTTGCCGTGATCTACATGAGCAATTATTGCTACATTTCTAATGTCTTCTCTTTTTTGTTTCATTAATTTTTACCTTCTCTAATATGAAAAATGCTTTTATGTGTCTAACCGTAATAGTTTACCACAGTAGATACAAAATATAAAGTTTTTTCGGTCAATGGCTCTTTCTTATTGAAATATGGGTTAACATAGATTATATTTAATTATATGAAAAAACTAATTACACAAATATTCAAATTTGGAATTGTAGGCTTTATAGCCTTCTTTGTAGACTATGGACTCATGGTTTTTTTAAAGGAAGTGTGTGGTGTTGGCTATCTCATGGCAGCAGGCATTTCCTTTAGTGTATCTGTAATAGTTAATTATATATTGAGCCTGAAGTACGTATTTGAAACGGACAAAACTAGAAATAAGATATGGGAGTTTATCATATTTCTGTTCTTAAGTATTATAGGGCTTGGTATTAATCAATTGATGATGTGGGTGACTGTAGAGTTTATCGGAATTAGCTATTTAATAGGAAAAATTGGAGCTACAGCTGTAGTAATGGTTTATAACTTTATAACCAGAAAATTATTTCTTGAAAAGAAAGATAGCAATAAAAAAGAGCAATAAGAAAGAGCAATAAGAAACCGCAGGAGGTATATTATGGTTAAAGCAATTATGCATGGATGTAATGGTAAGATGGGACAAGTTATAACGGGACTAGTAAAGAATGACAGAGATATAGAAATAGTCGCCGGAATTGACGGGTATCAGGGCATTGATAATGATTATCCGGTGTTTGCAACTATAGATAAATGTGATGTTAAAGCAGATGTTATTATTGACTTTTCAACAGCAACAGCAATTGAAGCCCTTCTTGACTTTGCTAAGAAAACGAAGATACCTGTCGTATTATGCACTACCGGACTTAGTAAAGAACAACTGGATGCAATGGAAGCATCAGCAAGTGAAGTTGGTATACTCAAGTCTGCAAATATGTCGCTGGGAATCAATTTGCTTCTAAAAATGATGAAGGATGCTGCCAAAACACTAGCACCTGCAGGATTTGACATTGAGATAGTTGAAAAACACCATAATCAAAAAGTGGATGCGCCTAGTGGCACAGCTATTGCACTCGCGGATTCTATAAACGAAGAGTTTAATAATGAATATGAATATGTATATGATAGAAGCAAGACGCGAGAAAAACGAAGTACGAAAGAAATCGGAATTTCTGCGGTAAGAGGTGGCACTATTGTAGGTGAACACGATGTTATTTTTGCAGGAAACGATGAAGTAATAGAATTTAGCCATACTGCATACTCCAAAGCAATATTTGCTAAGGGTGCAATTGAGGCGGCTAAATTCCTTAAAGGTAAAGGAGCAGGCAGATACTACATGTCTGACGTTATTTAGGAGGAATTATGAGAAATTTGGAATCCAGATATCTGGAAAGACTAGCTCAAATATTTCCGACAATAGGAGCGGCATCGACAGAAATTATTAATCTTCAAGCAATTCTTAATTTGCCAAAGGGAACAGAGCATTTTCTTACGGATGTCCATGGTGAGGATGAAGCGTTTTCGCATGTACTTAAAAATGGATCAGGATCTGTAAAAAGGAAAATCGGGGATGTTTTTGGTAACACTCTTAGTGCGACCGATAAGCAAGAACTGGCGACTCTTATTTATTATCCCAAGGAAAAAATAGAGTTAGTAAAAAAAGAAGAACAAAATATAGAGGACTGGTACAAAATCAC
Organism: Suipraeoptans sp.; assembly: GCA_047973235.1. GTDB lineage: Bacteria > Bacillota > Clostridia > Lachnospirales > Lachnospiraceae > Aequitasia. The sequence goes on from JBKEBP010000139.1 coordinate 32,961, forward strand.
ACTGTATCGTCTTATTGAAGTATGTAAAGCAGTATCAAGCAAGTACACCAGGTCAAAGGTAAGAAAAGCATTGCCTGCAGATTTTTCGTATATTATAGAGGAGCTTATTACTGAAAAAGCGGAAGTTTCTGATAAAGAGAATTACTATAATGAGATAGTAAATACGATAATCCGTGTTAGCAGAGCAGAAGCATTTATCATTGCATTATGCAAATTGATTCAAAGGTTGGTAATTGATCATCTTCATGTCGTTGGAGATATTTTTGATAGAGGACCGGGACCACATAAGATTATGGATAAACTAATGACATACCATTCTCTTGATATACAGTGGGGAAATCATGATGTACTTTGGATGGGCGCCGCAGCAGGACAATGGGGATGTATCACAAATGTAATTAGAATATGTGCCAGATATGGTAATCTTGACTTGATTGAGGATGATTATGGAATAAATCTATTGCCACTTGCGACCTATGCGCTTAACATGTATAAAAAGGACCCGTGTTCATGTTTCTCATTAAAAGGAGAACCCTGCATCAATGAAAAAGAGCAGGAATTGAATATTATGATGCATAAGGCGATTTCTATCTTACAGTTTAAAGTTGAAGGCCAAATAATAAATAAACGTAAGAATTATAAAATGGAGGATAGAAATCTATTAGATAAAATCAACTATGATGAAGGCACAATATTATTGGATGGGAAAACGTATGAACTGCTTGATACAAACTTTCCGACAATTGATCCAAAGGATCCATATCAGCTTACAGACGAAGAGGAAGATATAATGAACCGACTAGAGAAAGCCTTCCTAAACTGTGAAAAGCTTCAGGAACATATGCGATTCCTCTTGAATAAAGGTGGTCTTTACAAGGTTTATAATGGAAATCTATTGTATCATGGGTGCGTTCCCATAACCGATGAATGCCGGTTAAAAGAAGTTGAACTTTATGGCAAGAAATATAAAGGCAAAGCACTTTATGAAGCCCTTGAAAGCTATGTAAGAAAAGGATTCTTTGAGCTCGATGAGATTGAGAGAGAAAAGGGTAAGGATATAATGTGGTATATCTGGCTAAATGAAAACTCGCCATTATTTGGCAAGAATAAAATGGCAACATTTGAACGCTATTTTATAGCAGATAAAGAAACGCATAAAGAAATCAAAAATCCATATTACAAGCATTTGGATGATGAAAAAACGGCAAATCTTATACTCAGTGAATTCGGACTACCAACGAAGGGGGCTCATATTGTCAACGGACATGTTCCGGTTAAATCAATAGAAGGCGAAAGCCCGGTTAAAGCAGGTGGTAAAGTACTAGTAATTGATGGAGGGTTTTCAAAGGCATATCAGAAGGAAACCGGAATAGCAGGCTATACACTGATTTACAATTCATACGGACTTATCCTAGTTGCCCATGATCCTTTTAAATCAAAAGAAGAGGCAATAGAAAAAGGTAAGGATATTCATTCGGAAACAATAGTAGTTAAGAGGACAGATAAACGTAGGATGGTAGGAGATACTGATGCCGGAGTAGAGCTAAAAGAACAAATTCATGACTTGGAAGAATTGCTTGCAGCATATAGAAGCGGAGCTATCGTCGAAAAAGCCTAGGGGAGTATTTAGAAAAATGAAATTCAGACCATGTATAGATATACATAATGGAAAAGTTAAACAGATTGTCGGAGGGTCTTTATCTGATACTGATGAGAAGGTAAAAGAAAATTTTATCTCTGATAAGAATGCCTCTTATTATGGAAAGCTTTATAAAGAATTAAACTTGAAGGGTGGGCATGTAATTATGCTTACCCCTTCTTATTCTAAGCATTTTAATGCGACTAAGAATGAAGCATTAGAGGCATTGAAAGCATATCCGGGTGGTATGCAGGTCGGAGGCGGAATTAATGCAGATAATGCTAAAGACTATCTGGATAAAGGTGCAAGTCACGTTATAATCACTTCGTGGTTCTTTGAAAATGGCGCAATTCGTTATGATAGAATGGAACAAATGCGAAATGCAATAGGCAAAGAGCGGATTGTAGTTGATCTTAGCTGCAGGTATAGAGATAATGGTTATTATGTAGTGACAGATAGATGGCAGACCTTCACAGACGTAAGAGTTAGTAATGACATGCTTATTGAGCTTTCGGATTACTGTGATGAATTTTTGATTCATGGTGTCGATGTTGAGGGCAAAGGGTCAGGAATGGAGGAGCCGCTCGTAGAACTCCTGACAAAGTTTGATAGAGTTCCGATAACGTATGCAGGCGGTATTGCAAGTAAGAGTGATGTTGGTAAGTTTGAGACACTTTCTAACGGGAAACTTGATTTCACGGTTGGGAGTGCATTGGACATTTTTAGTGGCAAATTACCTTTTGAATGGGTGAAACGCTATAACAAGCCTTGAATTGAAAATTGGATAGTGTTATGATGTAGGATAGCAAATGTTAAGGAGTAATATAATATGGGTTTTTTACAAAAATTATTCGGATCACATAGTGAGAACGAATTGAAAAGAGTATATCCGTTGGTGGATCAAATGGAAGCACTGGATAAAGAAATGCAGGCGCTTTCTGATTATGAGCTAAAGGATAAGACAGTGGAATTTAAAGAAAGATTGGAAAAAGGCGAGACTTTAGATGATATTTTGGTTGAAGCATATGCGACAGTTAGGGAAGCAGCCTCAAGAAGTATCGGATTAAAGCATTATAGAGTACAGCTAATAGGTGGAGTTATTTTACATCAAGGAAGAATAGCTGAAATGAAAACCGGTGAAGGTAAGACGTTGGTATCTACATTGCCGGCTTATTTAAATGCACTATCAGGTAAGGGTGTACACATTGTAACAGTTAATGATTATCTGGCAAAGCGTGATGCCGAATGGATGGGTAAGGTACACGAGTTCTTAGGTCTTACGGTCGGTGTCGTTCTTAATGAGTTAAGCAATGACGAAAGAAGAGAAGCCTATAACTGTGACATAACTTACGTCACAAATAATGAATTGGGTTTTGATTATCTAAGAGATAACATGGTTATATATAAGGAGCAACTCGTTCAACGAGGTCTTAAATATGCAGTTATTGATGAGGTCGATTCAGTACTTATTGATGAAGCCAGAACTCCTCTTATTATTTCAGGACAAAGTGGAAAGTCGACTAAGCTATATGATGCTTGCGATATTTTAGCTAAACAACTTGAAAAAGGAGAAGCCAGTAAAGAATTCTCTAAGATGGATGCCATAATGGGTGAAGAAGTCGAAGAGAGTGGAGACTTTATTGTTAATGAAAAAGAGAAGAATGTTTCGCTTACCGAATCCGGTGTTAAAAAAGTCGAGAAATTCTTTCATGTTGATAACTTGGCAGATGCTGAAAATCTTGAAATACAGCACAATACAATATTAGCACTTCGTGCCAATAACCTTATGTTCAAAGATAAAGACTACGTTGTAAAAGACGACGAAGTTTTAATTGTAGATGAATTCACCGGTCGTATTATGCCGGGACGTAGATATTCAGATGGTCTTCATCAGGCTATTGAAGCAAAAGAGCATGTAAAGGTTAAGAGAGAGAGTAAGACACTCGCAACTATCACATTCCAAAATCTTTTCAACAAATATGAAAAGAAATCCGGTATGACAGGTACAGCCCTTACGGAAGAAAAAGAGTTTAGGGATATATATGGAATGGATGTTGTGGAAATACCTACAAATGTTCAAATTGCGCGTATAGATTTGAATGATGCTGTATACAAAACCGAAAAGGAAAAGTTTAGTGCGGTTTGTGATGTAATCGAAGAAGCACACGCAAAAGAACAACCTGTACTTGTTGGTACAATTACTATTGATAATTCAGAGCTCCTAAGTGCCATGCTTAAAAGAAGGGGTATTAAACATAATGTACTTAATGCTAAATTTCATGAAATGGAAGCGGAGATAGTTGCTAATGCCGGTATTCATGGTGCGGTAACTATTGCTACTAATATGGCTGGTCGTGGTACGGATATTAAGCTCGATGAAGAGTCGAGGGCAGCAGGCGGACTTAAAATCATAGGTACAGAGCGTCATGAGTCACGTCGTATAGATAATCAGCTGCGTGGTCGTGCCGGTCGTCAAGGAGATCCGGGTGAATCCAGATTTTATATATCTCTTGAAGATGATTTAATGAGATTATTTGGTTCGGAACGTCTTATGAGTATATTTAATACACTAGGTGTTGAAGAAGGGGAACAGATTGAACACAAAATGCTTTCAAATGCGATTGAGAAAGCGCAAGAAAAGATAGAAAGCAACAACTTTGGTATTCGTAAGAATCTTCTCGAGTACGATCAGGTAATGAATGAACAAAGAGAAATCATATATGAAGAAAGAAGAAAGGTTCTTGATGGTGAGAACATGAGAGATTCTATCTTCCATATGATAAGCGACTATGTTGATAATACTGTAGATATGATTATTCCATCGGATGCTGACTCGGAAGATTGGAATTTGGGTGAGTTAAATGTTACGATTGGTAATGTAATTCCATCAGATGAAGTTGTTGAGTCTGAAACAAAGAACATGAAGCAAAGTGCCCTTAAGCAACTACTAAAGGAAAGAGCCGGGAAAGCATATGAAGCTAAGGAAGCGGAATTCCCTGAGGCTGAGCATATTAGAGAACTGGAGCGAGTGGTACTCCTTCGAGTAATTGATAATAAGTGGATGGATCATATCGATGATATGGATCAGTTAAGACAAGGTATTGGATTACAAGCTTATGGTCAAAGGGATCCGAAGGTAGAGTATAAGATGCTTGGTTATGAAATGTTTGATGAGATGACCAATGGTATTACAGAGGCAACAGTACGTACATTGTTCCATGTGAAAGTAGAACAAAAGGTTGAAAGAGAAGAAGTTGCGAAGGTAACCGGCACTAATAGAGGTGAGGAAACAGTAAAAGCACCTAAAAAAAGAGAAGAAAAGAAGGTTTATCCAAATGATCCGTGCCCATGTGGTAGTGGTAAAAAATACAAACAATGCCATGGAAAAGGATTGTAATATATTTTAGAAATGAGGTGAGAGAGTGGTTGAATTAGATCAATACAAAAGCGTTATATTATCATATGAAACACCTCTTAGTGAAATGAGGGATTCACTTTGACGAAGCGGGGAAAAGAACTCGCTTAGAAGAGCTCGATAAAAAGGCTGAAGAGCCGAGATTCTGGGATGACCCTGAGGGGTCCACCAGACTGATGAAAGAAGCTAAAAATTTAAAAGATACTCTTGATACTCTTGAGGGTCTATTTAGTCAATTCGAAGATATTCAAGTCCTTATTGATATGGGATATGAGGAAAATGATAGTAGTATAGCCGCTGAGGTAAAAGAGGAGCTCGATAATTTTGAGAAGAGCTTTGAAACTATGCGTATACAAACACTCTTATCCGGCGAATATGATAACTTAAATGCAATTCTTACAATCCATGCCGGTGCCGGTGGTACAGAGTCGTGTGATTGGGCCAATATGCTATATCGAATGTATTCAAGATATTGCGAAAAGAATAATTTCAGTGTTAAAGTTCTTGATTTTCAGGATGGTGATATAACAGGTCTAAAGGCTATAACGATGGAAATAGTGGGAGATAATGCTTATGGATATTTAAAATCAGAAAAAGGTGTTCATAGGCTGGTTCGCATATCGCCATTTAATGCAGCCGGAAAACGACAGACTTCATTTGCTTCAGTGGACGTTGTTCCTGATATCGAAGATGAAATAGATATAGAGGTTGCAGATGATGAGATAAAGGTTGACACTTATCGTGCAAGCGGTGCCGGTGGTCAGCATGTAAATAAAACCTCATCTGCAATTCGTATAACACATCTTGCGACAGGCATTGTGGTACAGTGTCAAAATGAACGCTCTCAGCATTTTAATAAAGAAAAAGCAATGCAGATGCTCAAGGTACGTCTTAAACTTTTAAAGGAACAGGAACAGGCGGAAATGGTGTCGGGCATAAGAGGAGAAGTAAAAGAAATTGGATTTGGAAATCAAATAAGGTCATATACAATGCAGCCATATACGCTAGTGAAGGACCACAGAACAAATGCAGAAACGGGCAATGTGAGTGCGGTTCTTGATGGAGATTTAGACCTGTTTATTAATGCGTATCTAAAGGGAGGACAATAAAAATGAAAAAGATTGCAGTTTTAGGATATGGTACAGTAGGCTCGGGCGTCGTCGAGGTGCTCAGTGTGAACAAGGATGTAATTGCTAAACGAGTGGGTGAGGAAATATATATTAAAAAAGTGCTTGATTTACGTGAATTTGAAGGAGACCCAATTCAAAACAAGATAGTTCATGATTTTAATGAGATAGTAAATGATGATGAAATATCTATTGTTGTGGAAACGATGGGTGGAATTAAGCCGGCTTATGACTTTGTAAAAAGTTGTCTTCTCGCAGGCAAAAGCGTCGCAACATCTAATAAAGCACTTGTTGCAGCTCATGGAGCAGAACTTCTTCAGATAGCAACTAGTAAGAACATACACTTTCTATTTGAAGCAAGTGTTGGAGGCGGAATACCGATTATAAGACCCCTTAATGCATCCCTTGCGGCAGACGAAATAGAAGAAATAACAGGTATTTTAAACGGAACAACAAATTATATGATGACGAAGATGTTCTATGAGGGAGCGGATTACGATACTGTTCTAAAAGAGGCACAGGACAACGGATATGCAGAGAAAAATCCTGAAGCTGATGTTGAGGGTCATGATGCAGGTAGAAAAATTGCAATTCTTTCATCGATAATATCCGGAAAACAAGTTGACTTTGAAGATATATATTGTGAAGGTATTACAAAAATTACGACTAAGGATGTTAAATATGCTAAAGAAATGGGCGGTACTATTAAACTTCTTGCTCAAGCAAAGCGAGACGGTGATAAAATAAATGCAATGGTATCACCATTTATCATATATCCGGAACATCCCTTGTTTAGTGTGAATGATGTTTTTAATGCTATATTTGTAAAAGGGAATGTATTAGGAGATGGTATGTTCTATGGCAGTGGCGCAGGTAAATTGCCAACAGCTAGTGCCGTAGTTTCAGATGTTATAGAAGCAGCGAGAAATCCTGAAAAGAGTGTGTTTGTTCCTTGGTCAACTGAAAAGCTTGAATTAGAAGATAAGGGAGAGACAAAAAGGAAGTTCCTTATAAGGATTAAAGGCAGTTCGGATGAAGATAAGATAAGGTCACTATACGGAAATGTGAAGATGATAGCTCCGGAAGGTGTCTCCGGGGAATATGGTTTTATTACCGAAGTTATGACAGAAAGCGAAATGGACGAGAAGATAGCTACAACGAAGGCGGAGGTACTACAGGTACTTCGAATAGAAGAATAGCTGGGAGATATATATGAAATACATTGTATTATTAAGTGATGGTATGTCAGGAGAGCCATTAGAAGAGCTGGGTAATAGAACGACAATGGAAGCTGCCGACACTCCAAATATGGATAGGTTAGTCAAAGACTCGGTTGTCGGGTTGGTTCAAACAGTTCCAAAGGGGATGTCTCCGGGAAGTGACGTTGCCAATTTAGCGGCATTGGGATATAACCCTAAAAAGTATTATTCCGGAAGATCACCACTTGAGGCACTTAGTATTGGGGTTGATATGAAGGATACTGATGTATCGCTTAGAATGAATCTTGTTACGTTGACGGATGAAGAAGTTTATGAAGAAAAGGTAATAACTGATCATAGCTCAGGGGAAATTACAACTGAGGAAGCAGCTATATTACTCGAGGATTTAAAAGTAGGACTAAGACATGAAGGCTATGATTTCTATTTGGGAACAAGTTATAGACATTTGGTTATAATAAAGAATGGAGAAATAATAGATTTAGTGCCACCTCATGATGTACTTGAAAGGCAAATTGGTGCATACTTGCCTAAAAATCAAACGCTTCGTGATATGATGATTAAGAGCTATGAAATATTAAAGACTCATCCTATAAATAAAAAAAGAATAGCGAATGGAGAAAATCCGGCTAATTCAGTATGGTTTTGGGGAGCAGGAAAACGCCCTGAACTTTCTTCTTTTAAGGAGAAGACAGGTAAGAGTGGTGTTATGATATCAGCAGTTGATTTACTAAAGGGCATAGCTGTTGGCGCAGGTATGAAAGTTGCGAAAGTTGAGGGTATAAATGGCGGACTTCATACCAATTATGAAGGCAAAGCATTGGCAGCAATAGATTCACTTTGCGACAAAGGCTGTGATTTTGCATACATCCATGTGGAAGCGCCGGATGAAATGGGACATCAGGGGTTGATTAAAGAGAAGATACAAGCTATTGAAAATGTAGATAAACGCGTTCTTAAGATATTACTTGATGAACTGGAAAAGCGAGATGAAGATTTTAGAATAATGATTTTACCGGATCATCCTACACCCGTAGCTATTAGAACACATACAGGCAATCCGGTTCCATTTATGATTTATGATAGTACGAATTCTGTCCGTGGAACAGATACATTTAGCGAAAAAACCGCGAAAAAACAAGGGCTCTTGATAGATGAGGGTTATAAGCTTATTGATGAATTGCTTAAATAACTATTGTGGAACTTACCATCAAAAGTTACATCTTTACCAAACCATGAAGGTGCAATGAATTCTTTTGCATCATTCTCAGTTTCGAATTCGACCTCAGCAATCATAAGTGGAGATAAGTCGTCTTTGAAAATATCAAGTTCAATTGTAAGAGTGTTTTTGGTCGGAGTATACTCCAGAGGAATGAGATACCTGGTCTTACTTATTATACGACCATCTACTTTTTCTTTAAGATGATAGTAGCTTTCCTTGTTTAAGGGGAGATTATATTCTTCTCTTACCATATGACCTTTTGATTTATATGTCAGTTCATAGTTTTCATCGGATTTTCTTATTCGAACAACCGGACTGGTATTTAAATAGCCCTGCTCGATTTCTTTATATGGATAAGTATCTAAGTTGTCCGGCAGTTTTTTAATTAAGAATTTACGTTCAATTTCCATTAAAATATCTCCTTCATTTACTTTTAAACAGTATAGTAACTATAAACTATTACTCAAAAAAAGTAAAATAAAAGGAAGGATACAAGGAGGAAGAAAATGAAGAAAGTATGCGTTTTACTAGCTGAAGGTTTTGAAGAAATTGAAGCATTAACCACCGTCGATTTGCTTAGAAGAGCAGAAGTGTATGTAGATACGGTATCAATAGAAGATGAATATTTAGTTAGAGGAGCACATGGAATAACTGTTCAGACTGAAGATTTATTCGGTGAGGTGGATTTCTCTGCCTTTGATATGATAGTATTGCCGGGAGGAATGCCCGGTACTACAAATCTTGGATTGCACCTAGGTGTTAAGAAATTATTAGTTGACTTTGTTAAGGATAATCGCCTTATTGCTGCTATTTGTGCAGCGCCAACCGTGCTGGGGAAATATGGCTTGCTGAAGGGAAGAAAGGCAACTTGCTATCCGGGACTCGAGAAGGAGCTTTTAGGAGCTGTTGTTTCGAGAGATAGTGTTTGTGTCGATGGAAATATAATTACAAGTAAAGGAGTGGGCACAGCTATTGAATTTTCACTTAAGCTCATTTCGATTTTAATTAATGAAAAAAAAGCAAAGGAAATTTCGGATGCAATTGTATTTTAAAAAAAATGTACTACCGATAATACTTTGTTTATCTTTTGTATTAACGGGATGTGCTGATAAGTTTGATGCGGTTTCGTATACTGAAGCAATTTTAGACTTGAGTTTCCAAGGAGATATAACCAACGCGAAAAAGCAAGAGCCGGATGAATCTGAGGAGGCCTTGCTTTCGTTGTATTATGATTTTATCAGCAACTTTGTTACAACGAATATTACAAATGAATTGGGGCTTGATGAAACTAAGGAAGCACAGTTTCAAGTATTAATAGCAAAGATTTTTCAAACTATGCGCTACAGTGTTGAAGATTCAAATAAGACTGATAAGAAGGAATATGAAGTTACAGTTAAGATATGGCCAACGGATACGTTTGTTAATTTCATGGACTATATAAGAGAAGATGCCAAAAAGATTGAAGACAAACGCGCTTCAGGCGGATATACAGGAACTGAGGACGAAATTAAGGAACAAATCATGCAAGATATTGCGACTCACGCATATGAACTAATGGATGTTGCATATTCAGAAAGTACTTATAGTGAGCCTGTAAAGGTAAAATTAGTAGTTTCGGCTAATGAAGACAATGAATATTCTATTGATTCAAGTGATATGCATAACTTAATTGTAAAAATGCTAAGACTAGATGAATTAAGCTAGATATTGGAGTTGTTTTATGATATAATATTTTAGTTAGCTACTCATATTATCCCCAAGTGGGACGGGATAAAATTACAGGAGGATTTTTTAATGAGTTTAAAAGTAGAGAAACTAGAAAATAATATGGCAAAAATTACTGTGGAAGTTCCTGCTGAAGAATTGGAGAAAGCTCTTCAGGGTGCATATAATAAGCAGAAAAAGCAGATAAGTTTACCCGGATTTAGAAAAGGGAAAGTACCTCGTCAAATGATTGAAAAGATGTATGGACCGGAAATTTTTTATGATGATGCTGCTAATGCAATTATTCCTGAAGCATATGGTAATGCATATGACGAGAGTGAGCTTGACATTGTGTCAAGACCTGACATCAATGTAGTGCAGATTGAAAAAGGCAAACCTTTTATTTTTACTGCCGATGTTGCAACGAAGCCTGAAGTTACACTTGGTGATTACAAGGGACTTAAAGCAGAGAAGATTTCAAACAGAGTTACAGCAAAAGAAGTAGATGCAAAACTTGAAGAAGAAGCAGCGAAAAATGCCAGAACAGTTGTTGTAGATAGAGCTGTCGAAGACAAGGATGAAGTTATAATCGATTTTGATGGTTATATTGATGGTGAGGCATTTGAAGGCGGCAAAATGGAGAATTATCCACTTGTTATCGGATCGGGATCATTTATACCGGGATTTGAAGAGCAGTTAATTGGAAAAAAAGCAAATGAAGATCCGGAGGTTAAGGTTACATTCCCTGAAGACTATCATGCAGCAGAACTTCAAGGTAAAGAAGCTGTATTTAAGTGTAAAATACACGAAGTAAAGACTAAGGAATTACCGGCAATTGATGATGAATTTGCATCGGAGGTTTCTGAATTTGATACACTTGATGAATACAAAGCAGATATCAAAGCTAAAATAAAAGACGAAAAAGAAAAAGAAGGTAAAGCAAAACAAGAAGACCAAGTAGTAGGAGAAGCCGTTAAGAATGCTACATTTGAGTTACCGGATCCTATGATAGAGTCTCAAGTAATGCAGATGGCTGACGATTTTTCACAGAGAATGCAGCAACAAGGCTTGTCTATGGAACAGTATTTCCAATATACAGGCATGACATCAGAAAAAATGCTTGAAGACATGAGACCACAGGCTATCAAGAGAATTGAAACAAGATTAGTACTTGAAGCTATTGCTAAGGCAGAGAATATCGAAGTCTCTGAAGAAAAGATAGATGAAGAGATCGCTAAGATGGCTGAGAGCTATAAGATGGAAGTTGATAAGTTGAAAGAACTGATGGGCGATTCTGAAAAGAAACAGATGAAAGATGACATGGCAGTTCAGGAAGCTGTAACATTTTTAATTGACAACGCAACAATAGAGTAGTATTTCATAAATGGAGGTGTAGTTATGAGTTTAGTACCTTACGTCGTAGAACAAACTAGCAGAGGGGAACGTTCATACGATATATATTCAAGGTTATTAAAGGATAGAATTATTTTCTTAGGAGAGGAAGTAAACGATACATCAGCAAGTATTATAGTAGCACAACTTTTGTTTTTAGAGGCGGAAGATCCTGAAAAGGATATTCATATTTATATTAATAGTCCGGGTGGGTCTGTAACAGCCGGTCTTGCGATATATGATACTATGCGCTATATCAAATGTGACATTGAGACTATTTGTATCGGAATGGCAGCGAGTATGGGTGCATTTCTTCTTTCCGGCGGTACAAAAGGAAAAAGATTAGCACTTCCGAATGCTGAGATAATGATACATCAACCATCAGGCGGCACACAAGGACAAGCAACAGAGATCCAGATTGCAGCAGAGCATATACTAAAAATTAAAAAGAAATTAAATCAAATTATGGCAGAAAATACAGGCAAACCGTTAGAGGTAATTGAAGTAGATACGGAAAGAGATAATTTCATGTCTGCATATGAAGCCAAAGAATACGGTTTGGTAGATGAAGTTATTGAAAGCCGATAAGCACGGTAGTGCGATTTGGTAAGGAGGTAGTATGGCAGGAAAAACTGATGAACAGATAAGGTGTTCTTTTTGTAACAAAACTCAGTCGCAAGTTAGAAAGCTAATCGCTGGACCGAACGGAGCATATATATGTGATGAATGCATTGATGTTTGTTCGGAAATAATAGAAGAAGAGTTTGAGTTTGAAGATAAAGAAAAGTGGAATCCATTTTCGGATATCAACTTACTTAAACCTGAGCAGCTTAATGCTTTTTTAGATGAGTATGTAATAGGACAGGAAGAAGCCAAAAAAGTATTATCTGTAGCAGTATATAATCATTACAAACGAGTTATGGCTCCAAAGGATTTAGGAGTCGAACTTGGGAAAAGCAATATACTAATGCTTGGACCTACCGGTTGTGGTAAAACGCTCTTGGCACAGACGCTTGCTAAGGTACTTAATGTACCCTTTGCTATTGCAGATGCAACTGCACTAACTGAGGCAGGTTATGTAGGCGAGGATGTTGAAAACATATTACTCAAGATTATCCAGGCATCAGATGGAGATGTAGAAAAGGCCGAGTATGGTATAATTTATATTGATGAGATTGATAAAATAACCAGAAAATCCGAAAATCCGTCAATTACAAGAGATGTTTCGGGCGAAGGCGTTCAGCAAGCATTACTCAAGATAATAGAAGGTACAATAGCTAGTGTTCCACCACAAGGTGGAAGAAAGCACCCGCATCAGGAACTTATTCAAATAGACACTACAAATATACTATTTATTTGTGGAGGTGCGTTTGAGGGAATAGATAAGATTGTAGAAAAACGAATTGATCAAAAAGCTATCGGATTTAATGCTGAAATTGGTGCTAACCAGGAGTTGGGTGTAGATGCATTACTTTCACGTATTTTACCACAGGATTTGGTCAAATTCGGATTAATTCCGGAACTTGTAGGTAGAGTACCTGTTAATGTATCTCTATCGATGCTTAGTGAGGAGCAATTGGTTCGCATTCTTACAGAACCAAAGAACTCACTGGTTAAACAATATCAGAAGTTACTGGAGTTAGATGATGTTAAGGTGCTATTTGATGATGAGGCATTAAAGGAAATAGCAAAGATTTCACTGAAGAGAAATACCGGAGCAAGAGGACTTAGAGCTATAATGGAAAATGTCATGCTGGACATAATGTATGAGGCACCGTCAGATGAGACCTTGAAGATTTGTAAAATTACTAAAGAAGCGGTAAACGGTACCGGGAAACCATTATCAGAACATGTTAATGTTGATTCGGAAAGTGCGTAAATTAAGGGCGGGTGCAATTGAGTACCCGCTTTTCTTTAATATTGTGGATTATAGGAGAATAGTATTATGAGTGAGAATTATAGATTGCCTCTTATAGCGTTACGAGGAATGAATGTATTACCTGAAATGGTGATTCATTTTGATATAAGCAGAGAGAAGTCCTTGAAAGCTATAGATGAAGCAATGATGACTGAACAGAAAGTCATTTTAGTTGCTCAAAAGAATATCGAAACACAGGAACCGGAACTTGATGACTTGAATCATATTGGTTGTATTGCGACGATTAATCAGATAATCAAACTACCAAATAAAATCAGTAGAATTTTAGTTGCTGGTGAAAAGAGGGTGGTAATTAATGAGTTTATTCAAGACGAACCATTCGTTATTGCCGGAGCAGATACACTAGAAGATATAATAAATGAAGACGAGTTAAATCTGGAAGCTAAGCGAAGAGAAATAATTGAATTATACAAGGTGTATCTGACAAGGAATCCAAAAACCTCAAAGGAATTAGTTATTCAAATCGAAGAAATAAACGATTTTCCCACGATGATAAATGAGATTGCTGCAAATATGCATTTGCCAATCAAGGATTCTCTAAGAGTTTTAGAGGAGGAAAACGTATCGAAAAGATACGAAATCATCTGTGAAATACTTATGAATGAAAATCAAATAGCTCAGATTAAGGATGAAATAAATGCAAAAGTAAAAGAACGAGTTGATAAGAACCAACGAGAGTACATACTTAGAGAGCAGATCAAACTAATACGTGAAGAACTTGGAGATGATACTACAATTAATGATGCAGATGAGTTCAAGGCTGAAACTGATAAGCTAAAAGCACCAAAAGAAGTAAAGGATAAGCTTTATAAGGAAATTAAACGTTTTCGAAGCTCTATGAATTCTCCGGCAGAAGTAGGAGTAATAAGAACATATATTGAAACATTACTTGATATGCCTTGGGATAAGCGAGTTAAGGAACACCAAAATATTGCGTTTGCAAGACAAGTGTTGGACGAGGATCATTACGGATTAGAAAAAGTAAAGGAACGAATTATCGAATATCTAGCGGTTAGAGCATTCACTAAGAAAGGTGATGCACCTATACTTTGTCTTGTGGGACCTCCGGGAACCGGTAAAACATCAATTGCAAAGTCACTTGCAAGAGCACTTAAAAAGCCATATGTCAGGATATCACTAGGCGGTGTTAGAGATGAAGCTGAAATAAGAGGACATAGGAAGACCTATGTTGGTGCGATGTCGGGAAGAATAGCAGGTGCGCTGAAATCAGCAGGTGTTAAAAACCCATTGATGCTTTTAGATGAGATTGACAAAGTAAGTAATGATTATAAAGGCGATACATTCTCAGCATTATTAGAAGTTCTTGATTCTGAGCAGAATATAAAGTTTAGAGATCATTATTTGGAAGTTGGGCTCGATTTATCGGAAGTGCTATTTATTACAACAGCAAATACGTTATCTACCATACCGAGACCACTTCTTGACCGTATGGAAGTGATAGAAATAAGCAGTTATACTGAAAATGAAAAAATGCATATAGCAACAGAACATTTGATACCTAAACAGATTAAAAGACATGGATTGACACCTGAACAATTTTCAATAAATAACCATGCAATAGGTACAATTATTCGCAGCTATACCAAGGAGGCCGGAGTACGACAACTTGAAAGAAGAGTAGGAGATTTGTGCAGGAAAGCGGCTAAAGAGATGCTTGAAGATAAGAAGAAAAGTATTACAATAACAAAGCGCAATCTTGAGCATTACCTTGGAAAAGAATTGTATAAATATCAGCCCAAAAATGAAAATGATGAGATAGGTATAGTAAGAGGTTTAGCATGGACTTCTGTCGGAGGAGATACTCTTCAAATAGAAGTGAATGTAATGCCCGGAAGTGGTGAGTTACAGTTAACAGGTCAACTAGGCGACGTCATGAAGGAATCAGCTCGTACGGGAGTTTCGTATATTCGATCAGTGGGAAAAAAATATAATATAGCTGACAATTTCTTTAAAAAGCATGACGTGCATGTACATATTCCGGAGGGAGCAGTTCCAAAAGATGGACCATCTGCCGGAATTACTATGGCAACTGCCATGTTATCAGCGATAACAGGAAAAGCTGTTCGTGCTGAAGTTGCTATGACCGGTGAAATTACTCTACGAGGAAGGGTGTTGCCTATAGGTGGACTTAAAGAAAAACTTTTAGCAGCTAAGAATGCAGGAATAACAACAGTTATTATTCCTAAGGATAATGAAATAGATGTAAAAGAACTGTCTACAGAGATAACTAAGGGACTTAATATCGTCGGAGTTTCGAATATGGATGAGGTCATTGGGATAGCAATATCTAAGACGGAGGCAAAATGAAGATTAAAAATGTTGAACTAGAAACAGTATGTGGTATTACTAGTGTACTACCCGACAATACGTTACCGGAAATTGCTTTTGCAGGTAAGTCCAATGTGGGGAAGTCCTCATTGATTAATGGACTTATGAATAGAAAATCATTAGCAAGAACGTCGCAAACTCCGGGGAAAACACAGACAATCAACTTCTATAATATTAACAAAGAACTTTATCTTGTAGATTTGCCGGGATATGGATATGCTAAGGCTAACGAAAATGAAAAAAAGAAGTGGGGCAAATTAATAGAAAGATATCTCCACGAATCTAAACAGCTCAAGGCAATTTTCCTATTAATAGATATCAGACATGTGCCGGGAAACAATGACAAAATGATGTACAACTTTATTTTGGAAACAGGGTACAAGCCAATTATCATTGCTACGAAACTAGATAAGTTGAAGAGAAGCCAAGTTGCTAAACACGTAAAACAAGTTAAGGAAGGTCTTGAACTTACAAAGGATTCGATTTTAATTCCTTACTCTTCGGTTACTAAGCAGGGCAGAGATGAAATTTGGGGATTCGTAGATACACATGTACTAAATAACGAAGGTGATATTGATGAGTAATAATTCGGTAAAAGAAATAGATACCAGGCCTTTTTGGAAGGTATTGATAAGTCTTATTATTAGTTTGACAGTAACAATAGCTGTGGTATATTTCGGATTACAGTTTTTGCAATTTTTTATGCCCTTTGTTATTGGGTGGTTTATTTCATATATTGCCAGTCCACTTGTTAATTGGTTGGAAAAAAGGGTGAAAATTGTAAGGAAAATAAGCTCAGTTATAATAATCGTAATAGTGCTGGCGGCTATATTTACTGCACTTTATTTTGCGATTGCAAAAATATACAGAGAAGTAATAATTTTGGTTGATAACATGCCGCAGATATACACTGCTGCACAACACATAGCTGGTGATTTTATAGAATCACTTGAAAATATTGTAAAGATGCTGCCCGGAGGTTTGCGAGAAAGTTTATCTAATTTTATAAGTAATATTGGAGGATATGTGACTGAAGCAATTCAGGATTTTAGTGTTCCAACGGTTACGATGGCCGGAAATTTTGCAAAAAGGATTCCTACAGTACTAATATACACAATTATTTCGATAATGGCTTCGTACTTTTTTATTGCTGAAAGAGAGAACCTTATAAAATGGTCTAGGAAGGTAACGCCGGATCCTATAGTAAGTCGCGTTAGTATGATAATATCAAACTTTAAACTTGCTGTTGGTGGGTATTTTAAAGCTCAATTTAAGATAATGGGAGTAATCTTTATTATACTAATCATTGGATTTGCGATATTAAGTGTACCATATTATATTCTGCTTGCTATCTTGATTGCATTGCTTGATTTTCTACCCTTTTTTGGAACGGGTACAGCTTTGATACCTTGGGCAATATATCAATTGATAATGGAGGATTATAAGATGGCAATAGGTCTTATCATTCTTTACGGGGTTACACAATTAATACGTCAGGTGATTCAGCCTAAATTAGTAGGAGATAGTATGGGCCTAAATCCTCTAGTTACATTGATACTATTGTACATAGGCTATAGATTAGGCAGTATCCTAGGGATGATATTAGCTGTTCCTATAGGAATGATAGTGATAAATCTATATAAAGCAGGTGGATTTGATTATATTTTATATGATGCTAAAATAATAGTTAAAAAGGCGATGGCGCTGCGTCACAGCAGATCTACAGATGATGATGAAGACATTCAATAATATAACTTGAAAGAGGTGATTTTATGTATGTAGCAGATAAAGACAGATATAACAAAATGAAGTATAGACACAGTGGAAAGAGTGGACTTAAGCTCCCGGAAGTTTCGCTTGGGTTATGGCATAATTTCGGGACTAATGACTCATATGAAAATATGAGAGAGATGTGTAAGACTGCATTCAATCTGGGGATTACGCATTTCGACCTGGCTAATAATTACGGTCCGGAGTCCGGAAGCGCAGAGACAAGTTTTGGGAAAATATTAAAAGACCTGTTCCCGGAATATAGAGATGAACTTATTATCAGTACAAAAGCCGGATATGATATGTGGGAAGGACCTTATGGAAATTTTGGAAGCAGGAAGTATTTACTTGCAAGTCTTGATCAGTCGTTAAATCGTATGGGACTCGACTATGTAGACATATTTTATCATCACAGAATGGATCCTGATACTCCGATTGAAGAATCTATGTCAGCACTTGACCAAGCTGTCAAAAGTGGCAAAGCACTTTATGCAGGCATTTCGAATTATGATAAAAAGAGCACTGAGAAGGCTGTTGAAATAATGAAAGAGCTACACTGTCCACTGATTATAAATCAGAGAAGATATTCTATATTTGATAGGACAATAGAAGAAGATGGTGTTAAACAACTGGCAAAGGATATGGGACTTGGAATTATTTGTTTCAGCCCGCTTGAACAGGGAATACTTAGTGATAAGTATCTTAATGGAATTCCGGAAGATAGTAGAATAAAACGAGACGGTAGGTTTTTGAAATCAGAGTATCTAACTCCGGAAGTTATGAATGCAGTTAAAGAGTTAAATGAAGTCGCTAAAGAGCGAGGACAAAGCCTAGCCCAAATGGCACTTTCATGGATACTGAAAGATTCGGAAATTACCAGTGTTCTAATAGGTGCATCGAAGCCGTCGCAGATAGCCGAAAATGTCAAAATTATCGAAAATACACAGTTTACTAAAGAGGAAATTGACAAAATAGATTTACTGAGCAAAATCCGTTAAGGGTAATTTAAAAGTAATAAGAGGTGATATAATCATGAGTAAATCTAGATTAGAAGCCTTTACGGATGCTATTATTGCTATCATAATGACTATATTGGTCTTAGAACTAAAGACCCCGAAATCGGCCACACTACAAGGACTTTGGGATATTAGGTATCAGCTGATAATATATTTAATTAGCTTTTTATCCTTGGCTGTATACTGGAATAATCACCATCACTTACTTCAGATAGCACAAAAAATCGATGGCAGAGTTATGTGGTGCAATATATTTTTTATATTGGGACTATCCTTTTTCCCATTTGCTGCCTCATGGATAAACACAAATATAGGGAGCTTGGTACCGGAACTATTCTATGGATTTGTGGTACTGTTCACAAATATATTTTATTTAGTCTTGGCCAAATCATTAGTTCATGCAAATGGAAAAGATTCACAAGTAGCCCAGGTTATGAAAGGCTATAAGAAACCGGCAATAACCCTTTCTATAAACACTATCGGAATACTGCTTGCATTTGTGATACCGGCTGCAGTTTTTGTAAGCTACGTAATTTCAATGATTTTTTGGGTTGTACCGGAGAGGAAAATAGAGAAGAAATTTCAAAAATAACAAATACACATTGATGTATGAGAGGAGAGCATGATGGTAAAACATGTAGTAATGTGGAATTTTAAACCGGAAATTAAAGAAGAGGACAAGGCAAAAGTAAAGGCTGAAATGAAGAAAAACCTTGAAGGACTGGTTGGAGTAGTACCGGGTCTATTAGAAGGAAACTTCATAGAAGAGCCATTACCTTCAAGTACGCATGACATGGCACTTGTATCACTTCATGAAAGCGCAGAAGCTTTAAAGGCATATTCGACATATCCGGAACATGTAAAAGTGGCTGATACCTTTGTCAGACCATTCGTACATGAGAGAAGCTGTATGGATTATGAGGTGAAGTAATAAGGATAAAATAATGAAGGGGCTATCGTAAATACATTGAACGTATTTTACGATAGCCCTTTTCTCAATCAGCAGTAAACGATTTAAACACTATTGGATTGAAATTCCATTTTTTCCATAATATTTGCCTGAAGATATTTATGCCGATACCGTTTATTACGGCATTGATGATAGTCCCGACACCTACGCTGGTAAGTCTTCCTGCAACAAGGAGTGCGAGAGCGATACTTACAATAACACATACGATATCGAATATTGTCTTGACATTTCTGTAATTCCATTTGAAGTGATCGCTTATTTCTCTTGTAAACAAATCCTGAGCAGTGGTTGGAAGTTTACTGTTTGTTGCAAAAGCAACACCGACCATCAATATGAGTGAACCTACAGTAAAGTATAAAACTTTATATCCGAAAGATTCCGGAAAATTTTTGGTAGCCAATTCCACGAAATCTACTACAAAACTAAATAAAATTCCGGTTGCAAAGGATAAGATAAAGTCCTTTTTAAAACCTTTAACAATAATTGTTAGTAGCATCATTAAAAAAACTTGAAAACCATAATACCAAGTTCCGAAACTGACATTTGGAAAAATGCTATACAGCGTATGTGGAATGGCAGCTACAGCAGTTGTGCCAAATTGTCCGAGCGTAATTAATGCAACACCGGTACCACCGAGTACAACCCCGACGAAAAGTGATAACTCAGAAGGAAAATACTTTTTGTCATTCAAAAGAAGTTCCTCCTATTCTTTTATCCCATTTAAAATTTCATTTACTTTTAAAATTCCTGCATAATCTAAATCACCCATATCATGTGAACGCATAGCCGCATAGTTTTGCCTTGATATCGAAGTAAGCGGTAGTGATACTGCATGTTTCTTTCCAAGCAAGAGCGCAATATCTAAGTCTTTTTCAAGTGTTGTAGCAGTACACATCGGTGTGAAATCCTTATTCGTAAACATTTCAAGTTTAGATTTCATTATAGATGATGCGGCTGCACTATCAAATAAACACTCAATCATTTTTCCCCAGTCCAGATTTGCCTTTTCACCTAGAACAATAGACTCAGCCAACATTTGCATACTGGTTCCAATCATCATATTGATACAGATTTTCATATAACGCGCTTGTTCCTTATCACCAAGATAATGTTGACGATTCCCCATGATTTTAAGTAGAGGAAGAACTTTTTCATAAACATCAGGTTCACCGGAAACCAGAATTCCTAAAGTACCATTCTCTGCAAATTCAGTACTGCCGGTAACGGTAGAACGTAGAAAATGTGCACCTCTGGATTCGACCATTTCAGCTACCTCGGCTGAAGAGTCCGGATCTATTGTACTCATATCAACAATGGTAAATCCATTTGGAAGTGATTGTAAGATTCCGGATTCGTCCTCCATAATCTTCTTTAATACAATAGCATTTGGTATCATACAAAATACTATATCCGTACATTTGACAAGTTCGCCGGGAGTATTAACACTACTTGCTCCTTCTTTTACCATCATTTCAATATTATCTTTAGATGTATCACAGACATATAGTTCGTACCCTTCTTTTAGCAGTCGTTTAGACATACGACTTCCCATTAACCCTACACCAATCCACCCTATCTTCATTGCATTTTACTCCTTTCGCTGCGATTACTAGTTTTATACGTGCCACTAATATACGTGTGGTATACCGAAGTATAACAATTAATTGAGAGAATTACAACTAAAGTACAAAAAAATATTCGTAAAATCAAAAAATACAGTAAACATGCACAAAAAGTAAATAAAAAATTTGTACAATACTGCAATACCAAAAGTATTTACACGGTATACCAACTGTGCTATAGTAAACGAAAGTTTGACGGAAATACCAGATTGATTTGTTTTACAATGACAAAAAGGAGATAAGAGCTATGGCGGAAAAAGAAACAATGCTTAAGATTAAATCCCTGCGAAAAGAGTATCCCGGAGTAGTAGCCGTTAACGATGTAAGCTTTGATATTAAAAAAGGCGAAGTTCATATAGTTATAGGTGAAAACGGAGCGGGGAAGTCAACTCTAGTTAAAATGATGGCCGGATTAGAAGCTATAGATGGCGGGACATTAGAACTGGAAGGAAAACCATATAAGCCTACAAATGTTTTAGAAGCACAGGCAAGTGGTGTAAATATAATACATCAAGAATTAAGCATGATGGAAAATAGGACAGTTGCTCAAAACGTATTTATTGGCCGAGAACCTAAAAAAGGATTTCTTGTTAATAACAACGAGATGAATAGAAAGTGTAAAGCTTTGATGGACAGCCTTGAAATTGATATTGACCCTTCAACAAAAGTTCAAGACCTTAGTATAGCACAACAGCAGATGGTAGAAGTTGCCAAGGCGTTATCCTTTGATAATAGCAAGATACTGATAATGGATGAGCCTACATCAAGTTTAACAACTAAGGAAATTGAGAACCTTTTTAGAATTACAAGGAAACTCAAATCAGAGGGTGTAAGCATAATATACATTTCACATCGTATGCAGGAGCTGATGGAAATTGGTGACAGAGTAACGGTAATGCGAGATGGATCATATGTTGGAACTAGAAATATATGTGATATAGATATGCAGGAACTCATTATGATGATGGTTGGTAGGAAGATAGAGAATGCATATCCAAGAACGTATAATGAACCGGGGAAAGAAGTTCTTAAGACAGAGAATCTTACAGGATTGAGATTTAGGAACATCAACATAGAAATAAAAGCCGGAGAAATTATCGGAGTTGCCGGACTTGTAGGAGCAGGTAGAACAGAACTTGCAAAAGCAATATTTGGTTATGATCCTATTGATTCCGGAAAAGTTATTTTTAATGGTGAGCAGATTAATAATAGAGGCTACTCAACTAGTAAGTCGGTAGATGCCAACATGGCACTTTTACCGGAAGATAGAAAGAAAGAGGGATTATTCCTTGATATGTCTATAGCTGATAATATTTCACAGGCGGTAGCAAAGAAGGTATTTAAGAATGGTCTAGTAAAAAAGTCAGTAGAGAACGAGATGTCAAATAAATATATTAAAGAACTGGCAATTGCGACAACTTCAGGAGAAAAATTCGTAAAGGAACTATCCGGAGGTAATCAACAAAAAGTAGTTCTCGGAAAATGGTTAGCTACCGAAAGTAATTTTCTGGTTTTTGATGAACCAACTAGAGGTATTGACGTTGGAGCAAAATATGAGATTTACAGTATCATGAATAAACTTGCGAAAGACGGTGCAGCAATAATGATGATTTCATCTGATTTACCGGAGCTTCTAGGAGTGTCTGATAGAGTATACATAATGAGAGACGGTGAAGTAGCAGGAGAAGTAAACAAGGACGAAGGAATATTTACACAAGAAGGAATACTTGACATAGCACTACATGGGAAGGAGGAAGCATAATGAATGCAATAAAAAATAAGATTAAACATGTTTCCGGAATCATGTGGGCATCGCTTCTATTAGTTGTAGTGATGTACATCTTTGTACCGAATTTCTCACAACCAAGGAACTTTGATAATATTCTGAAAAATTCAGCAGTGCTAATTATAGTTTCAATTGGTATGACTATGGCGATACTATCGTCCCAAATAGATTTATCGATTGGTGGAGTTATGTCGGCAAGTGCAATGATAAGTGCAATGTACCTTGGACAATTTGATGAACCAACAGCTGCACAAATGATTATAACGTTTGGAATTGGAATGTTAGTCGGTGTCTGTTTTGGAATAATAAACGGCATTCTAATAGGGAAGTTTAAATATAACTATTGGCTAGTCACATTTGCAACTATGAGTATGGGATATGGACTGGCTCAGATAGTAACAAATGGTAACATCATTGCAGGTTTTTCCAAGACATTCAGAAATATAGCTGATGGAAAAGTGTTTGGAGGGATTTCGAGTGTCGTAATTATAGCACTTTTGATAGTAGTTATTATGTATATTGTACTTAGTAGAAGCAGATTCGGTATGCATGCCTATGCAGTAGGTGATTCGGAGCAATGCGCATCTCAGTCAGGCATCAATGTAACTAAAATAAGGATGCTAATATACGTAATCTCAGGTGTGCTTGCAGGACTGGGCGGAGTGTTACTTGTATCAAAAACGAACTCTGCGAATACAACAATCGGAAATGGTTATGAATTTGACGCGATAGCTGCAGTTATTATAGGTGGAACACCATTTGATGGAGGAAAGGGTGGACTAATAGGTACAGTTGTAGGAGCACTAGTCATTCAAGCTTTTAAATCCGGCCTACAGTTAATGGGAGTTTCAACGTATTGGCAACAGACGCTTGTCGGACTCTTTATCTTACTAATAATTATCTTTGATGTGATAGGTGAAAACAGAAAGAATATCAAAAAGACAAGGAGGGTATACAAAAATGCGTAATACAAATATTTTAAAAGGATTAGTAAAGTATTCACGTGTAATTATCCTCATAGTACTGTTCATATTCTTTTCGGTGACAACGGATACATTTTGGTCTCCGACGAAATGGGGGAATATTACGAATATAGTTTTACAACAAGTTCCATTTCAGATGTTACTTGCAATATGTATGACTTCGGCAATTTTACTTAATGGAATTGATTTATCTATAGGATCAGGTGTTGCGTTAATATCATGTGTCTGTGGACTTGTACTAAACATGACATATAACCCATGGCTAGGAATAGCAGCGGGTCTAGCAGCAGGGGCGTTAATGGGAGTTTTTGAAGGAGTCCTAATCGCAAAGGTAAAGGTATCAGCATTTGTAACGACGTATTCACTCCAATGGGTGCTAAAAGGTTTCGCACTTGTATTACTCGGTGGTAAGCAGATATATGATTTTGGACCTGACTTTAGACCAATATTTACATCTAACAAGTTTACATTTTTCATTATAGCAATTGTTATTTTACTAATTATGATGTTCTTACTTGGTAAGACGACATATGGAAAAGCGGTATATGCAATAGGAAAGAACAAGGAAGCAGCTGCGATATCAGGAATAAACACAAGTAGGATTCTAATTATTTCTTATACAATATCAGGAGTAATCATAGGAATTGCATCGATATTATATATTGCGAATCTAGGTAGCGCAGAACCGGTAATAGGTGGAGACTTTGCAATAAAAGCAATAGCAGCAACCCTTATAGGTGGAACATCATTTGGTGGTGGTAAAGGTAAAGTTTCTAACGCATTGGTTGGATCAATGATTATGCTTATACTTACAAATGGAATGGTACAAATTGGAATTCCAAGTGTATGGCAACAATTTGTTATTGGTGTAGTAATAGTATTATCAATTATTATGGAACGTGGTATGGAAAAAATAAGCTTGAGACTGACATTAAGGGAAGAAGCAGCAAGGGCGGCAAAAGCATAATATCCCCATGAGGGTATTATATAAAAAAGGAGGATTTTTTATGAAGAGAGTAATTTCAGTGTTATTGGTAATGGTAATGTGTTTAGGTTTGTTGGTGGGATGTGGAAGCAGCGATAGCGGTAGCGACAGCAGCTCGGAGGATAGTGGTTCTGATAGCAGTTCATCAGGCGACAAGAAAAGAATTGTTTTTGTTTTAAAGAACTCCAACTCAGACTTCTTCGTATCTATGGGTGAATATGCAAAAGCACGTGCAGAAGAGTATGGATGGGAACTGGAAGTTTTAGCACCTATTGAAGCGGATAACAATGAAGAAGAAATTCAATTAATTGAACAGTCATTACTTGATCCACCGGATGCATACTGCGTTGTACCTGCAGATTCAGAAGGAATTACACCTGCAATTGAGCAAATTAATGAAGCCGGAATACCTGTTGTAAATGTTAATACAATGTTTTATGATGATTCACTTGAATGTGTGTCTTTCGTAGCAGCAAATAATGTTGCACTGGGAGAAACAAGTGGAGAGGTAGTAGTTGATTTATTAGGTGGAGAAGGAAAAGTTATACTTCTTGAAGGAACGACAGGAGCACAGACATCAATCGATCGTATGACAGGTGTTCATACAATTCTTGATTCAGAAGACGGAATAGAAATTATAGATTCACAAACAGCAAATTATATGAGACAAGATGCACTTACAGTTACACAGAACTTATTACAAAAACATGCAGAAGTCGACGTGATCTGGGCAGCAGCAGGCGAGATGGCACTTGGTGCAGCAGAAGCAGTAAAGCAAGCAGGTCGTGAAGATGAAATTCAGATTGTAACGATTAACGCTTTCAAAGAAATGATTGAGGCTGTTATAGATGGAAGAGTCGCAAGAACGGTAGATGATGCGTCCTGGTTACAAGGACAAACAGCTATAGATGTGCTCAAAGCTTACTTTGACGGTGAAACAGTTGAAGAGAAGACGCTTATCGATGGAGTAGTTGTTTCTGATGAAAATCTTGATGATTATAAAGAAATGTGGGGATTAAACTAATAAACTAGCTAAAAAACATTGACATCCGACGTAAAACAAATTATCATTATATAAATGATAAAAACAATCGGAATACCATAAGTATACATTTGTGATTTCGATTGTGTCAAATTTACGAAAGTCGGTGATGAAATGAAAGGTATAGTATTAGACATTGCACCTTCCAAAAAGCAGATAGCTTACGATGGAATTAGGCAAATGATAATAGAGGGAGACTTTGAAAAGGACACACCACTTGTCGAAAGACAACTTTGTGAAGTCTTAAATGTAAGTAGAACTCCGGTTAGAGAAGCACTTAGAGAGCTAGCTAATGAAAGTCTGGTTGAAATTATTGAAGGTAAAGGTGTCTATGTCAAGAAAATTGATTTCAAAGATATGATTGAGATTTTTGAGCTAAGAGAAGCACTGGAGTGTATGACAGTTAAGCTGTTTATTGAAAGAGCTACTGATGATGAGCTTAAGAGGCTTGAACGTTTAATGAAAGAGCAAAAAGATGCTTATGATAAGAGTGATCATGCAAGATATATGAACAACGATATGAAGATTCATAAAACTATTGCCGAGGGCGCTGCAAATAATAGAATGCAGATTGCGATGCGAAATATATACGATCAGATACATCAAATGGCACTTGCAGTCAAAGATGATGAACTAATTAGAAAAATTGCATATGCAGCACATAATAAAATATATAAGGCTATATTAAAAAAAGACACAGATGTTGCCCAAGAGGAAATGAGAAAACATATTGTTGAATTGAAGAACTTTTATAGAGACAGATATTATCTATTGTAACAAAAACTATAACTAAAAACTCCACTCTATTAAACGAGAGTGGAGTAAAAAAAGAAACGTTATGGTATACCAATCGAATACAAACTTCGGAGGAAGCACATATGAAAGAACTATTAATAGCACCGGAAATACAAAAATATGATACATTTAAAGAGTTTGCTAACGAAATGGACTTAGGAAGTAAAGATGTAATACTTACTAATGAATATATATATAATCCTATTATGAAGGAAGAAAACTTAGAGTGCTCATTCATATTTCAAGAGAAATATGGTGCCGGTGAGCCGACTGATGTGATGATTGACAGCATTCTTGCTGATTTCAACAAGATAGACTGTAATCGAGTTGTCGCCGTGGGTGGAGGAACTATTATAGATATTGCCAAAATCCTAATACTTAAAGACGCAACTAATGTAGATGTTCTTTTTGACAAAGCTACGTTAGAAAAAGAAAAGGAACTAGTTATTGTTCCCACAACCTGCGGTACAGGCAGCGAAGTTACGAACCTTTCTATTATAAACAGAACCAGAAAAGGAACTAAAATGGGACTAGGCGTAGCCGCGATGTATGCTGACTATGCAGTTATGATTCCTGAGTTTTTAAAAACATTACCGTATTATGTATTTGCAACCAGTTCCATAGATGCACTTATACACGCGATTGAGTCATATCTAGGGCCTAAGAGGACAGCATATACCGCCATGTTTTCGGTAGAAGCAATAAAGGAAATCTTGGTTGGATATTGCGATATAGCAAATAATGGCGAAGATAGAAGATTTGAACTAAGCGAGAATTTTCTACGTGCAAGCAACTATGCAGGCATAGCATTCGGAAATAGTGGCTGCGCAGCAGTTCATGCTATGAGTTATGCATTAGGAGGCAAATATCATGTACCACACGGAGAAAGCAACTATCAGTTTTTCACGGATGTTTTGTGGAAATATAAAGAGAAGAAACCTGATGGATTAATCGGTGAATTGAGTGATCTAATATTAAACATAGCTATAGATAATGACTTTAAAGGAAGCAATAGTGGTAACGGTATTACTTTACTCAGTGAATTATTATCTCGCATACTAGTAAAGAAGAATATGAGTGAATTTGGCGTAACACAGGATGATATAGAGTCATTTGCACAAAGCACGGTAGATAATCAACAACGACTATTATCCAATAATTATGTAACTCTTACAAAAGAAGATATTAGATGCATATATCAAAGCAGACTCTAAAGTATAAGACTAAGCAAAGGAGACTAACGAAATGGCAATGATGACAGGCGGGCAATACGTAGAAAGCATGAGAAATATGAACTTAAAGGTTTATATGTTCGGAAAGAAAATTGATAATCCGGTAGATGATCCTATTCTTAGACCATCACTAAACTCTGTAAAAGCGACATATGACTTGGCACAAGACCCGGAGTATAAAGACTTAATGACAGCTAAATCAGCTATTACAGGTGAAACAATCAACAGATTTTTACATATTCATGAAAGTGCAGATGACTTGGTAAGAAAAGTTAAAATGCAAAGAATGCTTGGACAGCAGACAGCATCATGTTTTCAAAGATGTGTAGGTATGGATGCATTTAATGCAGTGTTTTCAACAACTTATGAGGTAGATGAAAAGTATGGAACTTCGTATCATCAAAACTTCCTTAAATATGCTAAGTATTGCCAAGAACATGACTATACAGTAGATGGAGCCATGACAGATCCTAAGGGTGATAGAGCATTAGCACCTCACGCTCAAGAAGATCCTGATCTCTATTTACATATAACAAAACAAACAGATGAGGGGATATACGTAACCGGAGCAAAAGCCCATCAGACTGGTGCTGTTAATTCGCAGGAGATGATAGTTATGCCAACCATAGCGATGGGGCCTGATGATAAGGACTATGCTGTTTCCTTTGGTATTCAAACTGATGCAGAAGGAATACTAATGATTATAGGAAGACAGTCATGTGATACCAGAAAACTTGAAGGATCACAACTAGACGTTGGAAACAGTGAGTTTGGTGGCATGGAAGCACTCGTGGTATTTGATAATGTATTTATACCTAATGATAGAATCTTCCTAAACGGTGAAGTGGAATTCGCCGGAATGCTAGTAGAGAGATTTGCAGGATATCATAGACAAAGTTATGGTGGATGTAAGGTTGGTGTTGGCGATGTTTTAATTGGAGCAACAGCTGTAGCAGCAGAGCATAACGGATGTGAAAGAGCTTCACATATCAAAGATAAATTAATAGAGATGACACACCTTAATGAGACATTGTATTGCTGTGGAATTGCCTGTTCATCAGAAGGAAGTGCAACTAAATCAGGTAACTATTTTATTAATTTATTACTTGCAAATGTATGTAAACAAAATGTCACCAGATTTCCTTATGAAATAGCCAGACTAGCAGAAGATATCGCAGGCGGCAACTTAGTTACAGCACCATCTGAGGCGGATTTAAAAGACTCTGTAGTAGGGCCTTATGTAGAAAAATATTTCAAGGCAGCTAAAAATGTTAGTGTAGAGAATAGATTTAGGATACTCAGATTAATAGAAAATTTATGTCTTGGTTCAGCAGCAGTAGGATATAGAACGGAATCAATGCATGGTGCAGGTTCACCTCAGGCACAGAGAATAATGATAGCACGCCAAGGAAACCTACCGATGAAGATGAAATTAGCAAAGAAAATCGCTAAGGTTGAAGAGTAAAACCGGAGGGAAGCATATGGGATGGAAAGAAATTTATGATAAGAATACAGTGACACTAGAAGAAGCTATAAGCCACGTGCATTCAGGTGATAGAGTTGTTCTAGGTCAGGCTGTAGGTATACCTACACTACTAACGGATGCTATGGTTGAGTGTAAAGATAATTATAAAAACGTAGAAATAGTTCAGATGGTGCCTATGGGTAACGGTAAATTTACAGAAGCCGGACTTGAAGAGAATTTTAGACTTAATTCCATATTCACCGGAGCATATACGAAGAAGGCAATAAGCGAAGGAAGAGCAGATTATACACCGTGTCACTTCAATGAAGTGCCCGGACTCTTTGATGAACTTCTCATCCCGGATGTGGCACTCGTTCAGGTTACTACGCCTGACAATCACGGGTACGTTAGTCTAGGTGTGTCAGTGGATTATACACTGGCTGCAGTCAAAAGAGCAAAGACTGTTATCGCACAGGTAAATGAAAATATGCCGAGAACTCATGGCGATTCATTTGTGCATATATCAGAGCTTGATTATATAGTAAGAGAAAATACAGCTATACCGGAGCTTCCACCACCTGTTATCGGAGATGTGGAAAAGGCAATAGGAGAACACTGTGCATCACTTATTAAAGATGGTGATACTCTTCAGTTAGGTATAGGTGCTATTCCGGATGCGGTATTATTATTCTTAAAGGATAAGAAAGACTTAGGGATACATTCTGAAATGATATCTGACGGAGTGGTTGAGCTTATTGAAGAAGGTGTCATTACTAATGCGAGGAAGACACTTCATCCAAATAAGTCGATTGTTACATTCCTAATGGGAAGCAAGAGACTGTATAACTATGCAGATGACAATCCTGCACTTGCAATGCACCCTGTAAACTACGTTAATGATCCGTATGTAATAGGTCAAAATGATAACTTGGTATCTATTAATTCGTGCGTACAGGTTGATTTTATGGGCCAGGTTTGCTCTGAAAGTGTAGGAAAAATGCAGATAAGCGGAACCGGCGGTCAGGTTGATTTCGTACGAGGAGCCAAAATCAGTAAAGGTGGACGTTCTATTATAGCAATATCATCAACAGCTGCTAAAGGAAAGCTATCAAAGATAGTCCCTGTTATAGACGAGGGAAGTGCGGTAACTACGCTTAGAACGGATGTAGATTATATTATTACAGAATTCGGAATAGCAAGACTTAAAGGCAAGTCCCTTAGAGAGAGAGCTAAGTCACTGATAGAAATATCACATCCTGATTTTAGAGAATCACTCATAAGAGACTACGAGAGCAGGTTTTTGTGTAAATATTAAAAGACATAATTGAAAGAATGGAGAAGATTATGACAGACATTATGATGACCATAGAAGATGTTTTAAATAAAAAGGTACGACCAAACCTCCACATGCACAGAGGTGATGTGGAAGTATTAAGACTTGAAGACGGAGTACTATATATTAAGCTCTTAGGTCATTGTAGTAGCTGTCCTTCTTCTAAATATACCGTTGAGGAATTAATTCAAGAAGAACTGATATCCACGATTCCCGAGATTAAAGAAGTGAGATTACATGAAGAAATAAGTGAAGAGATGTTATCATTCGCCAAGAAGATATTGGCAGAAAGAAAAGCAAACAAGGAGACGCATCATGAGTAAAAAAATCGTACTTGCAGGAGCATGTAGAACAGCAATAGGTTCATTTGGAGGAAGTCTTTCCAGCGTACCGGCAGTAGAACTTGGAGCCATAGTTATAAAGGAAGCTGTTAAAAGATCAGGAATTAAACCGGAAGACGTGGACCACGTGTACATGGGTTGTGTAATCCAGGCGGGTCTTGGTCAAAATGTTTCAAGACAAGCAAGCATAAAGGCGGGTCTGCCTAATGAAACGACAGCAACTACGGTAAACGTAGTATGCGGATCAGGGCTTGATAGTGTTAATATGGCGGCTCAGATGATAAAGTCGGGAGATGCAGACATTGTAATAGCCGGTGGTATGGAAAATATGTCAATGGCACCATATGTTCTTGATAAAGCCAGATTCGGATATCGCATGGGAAATGCAAATATGGTTGATTCTATGGTCAATGATGCATTATGGGAAGCATTTAATGGATACCATATGGGAATGACAGCAGAGAATATCTGTGACAAATGGGGACTCACAAGAGAAGATCTTGATCAGTTTGCAGCAAAGAGTCAGAATAAGGCATGTGATGCGATTAAAGCAGGTAAGTTCACAGATGAGATTGTACCTGTAGAAGTTAAACAAAGAAAACAAGTCGTTGTATTTGATACGGATGAAGGTCCAAGAGAGAATACAACAACTGAAAGTATAAATAAACTGCGACCGGCATTTAAACCGGAAGGCGGCAGAGTAACAGCCGCGAATTCATCAACTATAAATGATGGAGCAGCCGCGATTGTAGTAATGAGTGAAGAAAAAGCAATAGAGCTGGGAGTAGATGTTATGGCTGAATACATAACAGGTGCTCTTGGTGGTGTGGAGCCGGAGATAATGGGTGTTGGACCTGTTGCTTCAACCAGAAAAGCAATGGCGAAAGCAGGTATGAAGATAGAAGATTTTGATTTATATGAAGCTAATGAGGCCTTTGCCTCGCAGGCACTAGCCGTTGCAGGTGAACTTGGATTAGACGAAGACAAGTTAAATGTAAACGGAGGTGCAATAGCACTTGGACATCCGGTAGGAGCATCGGGATGTAGAATACTAGTTAGTTTGCTGCATGAGATGAAAAAAAGAGATGCAAAAAACGGACTGGCAACACTTTGTATAGGCGGTGGAATGGGATGCTCAGTCATCGTAAAGAGGTGAAACTATGGGACTTATTAAATACGAAGTAGAAGAACATATAGGAGTTATTACAATTAATCGTCCTGAAGCCATGAATGCACTTAATTCACAGGTGATTAAGGAGATAAAAGATACATTACACAGTGTTGATGCGAGCGAAATAAGATGCTTGATATTTACAGGAGCAGGAAATAAAGCCTTTGCAGCGGGAGCGGATATAGCAGAGATGTGTGAATACAGCAGAGAACAAGGTGAAGCCTTCTCCAAAAATGGTAATAATACCTTCTTAAAACTAGAAAAAATGCCTATGCCGGTGATAGCTGCAGTAAACGGATACGCTTTAGGCGGCGGATTGGAATTAACACTTTGCTGTGATATTAGGATATGTTCAGAGAATGCCAAGTTTGGTCAACCGGAAACAGGTCTTGGCATTACACCGGGATTTGGAGGCACTCAGCGCCTTGCCAGAGTGGTGAATATTGGTATGGCTAAGGAGTTGATATATTCATGCAGGATGATAGATGCAAGTGAGGCGGTAGACCTTGGGATAGTAAATCACGTATACAAATCAGAGGATTTGATGAGCGAAGCTATGAAACTTGCCGGTAAGATAGCGTCAAATGCACCTATTGCGGTAAGAAATAGTAAGAAGGCAATTAATAAGGGCGGTGAGCTTGAAATAGAGTCAGCAGTAGAAGTAGAAGAACAGCTTTTTGGAAAATGCTTTGAAACAAAGGATCAGATACGTGCAATGAAGGGATTCCTTGAAAAGAATAGAAATATTAAATTCACTAACGAATAAGGCAGGAGGATAAGAGGTATGAAAGTTGGCATAATTGGAGCCGGTACCATGGGAAGTGGTATAGCGCAAGCTTTTGCACAGACAAAAGGATATGAAGTGTACCTTTGCGATATAAATGAGGAGTTTGCCGTAAATGGTAAAAAAAGAATTGAAAACGGATTATTAAAAAGAGTTTCAAAGGGTAAACTCGAAGCGAGCAGCTGTGAGGCGATACTAAATAACATTGAGACAGGTACTAAGGAAATCTGTTCTGATTGCGATATGGTTGTTGAAGCAGCACTTGAAGTTATGGAAGTAAAGAAGCAGACATTTAAAGAACTTGATGATATCTGTAAGCCGGATTGTATATTTGCATCAAATACATCGTCTCTATCCATAACAGAAATAGGCCAGGGACTAAAGCGACCGATAATAGGTATGCATTTCTTTAATCCGGCACCGGTAATGAAACTGGTAGAAGTAATCGAAGGATTAAATACTCCAAAAGAAATGGTCGAAAAGGTGATATCTATTTCAGAGGAAATGGGAAAAGTACCGGTAATGGTAAATGAGTCAGCAGGCTTTGTAGTCAATAGAATATTAATACCTATGATAAATGAAGCAATAGGGATATATGCTGAAGGAGTAGCAAGTATCGAAGACATAGATAAGGCAATGCAGTATGGTGCTAATCATAAGATGGGACCCCTAGCGCTAGGAGATTTGGTTGGACTGGATGTTTGCCTTGCGATAATGGAAGTATTATTTGATGAAACAGGAGATAGCAAGTATAGGCCTCACCCTTATTTACGGAAAATGGTTAGAGGTGGTAAGCTTGGAGTTAAGAGTGGCGGAGGATTTTATAAGTATAGCTAAATTGATGCATTGAATAAATGCTGAAGTATTAGGAACAAAATAATTACTAAAAAATGAATTCCCTTTTTGTGCAATGTCACATTTTAAAGTCAAATACGAGGAAAAGAATTGACATTTCAAAGGTATGTATTTATACTAAACACAAAGGTATACCAAAAGTATACATATGACGTACACAGAAGGTAGTGCATTAATAATTGAAAAGGAGATGGTTTGCATGGGGAATGCGATACTCACAACACAACCTTCTAAAAAAAACATAGCTTATGAAGGCATAAAGCAAATGATTATAGAAGGCGAGTTAAAACATGACACACCACTTGTAGAAAGACAACTTTGCGAAATACTAAATGTTAGCAGAACGCCGGTTAGAGAGGCACTTAGAGAACTTGCTAATAATGATATGGTCGAGATTGTCGAGAACAAAGGTGTATATGTTAAGAAAATAGATTTTAAAGATATGGTTGAGATATTTGAACTTAGAGAAGCACTAGAGTGTTTGACTATACAATTATTTGTTAAAAGAGCAACTGATGAAGAAATTACAGAACTTGGTAAATTGGTTGCAGAGCAGGAAGGATACTACAATAATAATGAGCATGCATTATTTATGAAAACAGACATGAAAATGCACAACTACATTGCAGAAGTTGCACAGAATGCCAGAATTAGGAATGCTGTTTTCAATATTTACGATCAAATAAGCCAGATGGCACTTGCTGCAAAGGATGAAGCAATGATTATAGAAATGGCTGTAAATGCTCATAGAGAAATGTACAAAAGCATCAAAGAACATGATGAAGAAAATGCAATCGAAGCAATGAGAAAACATGTTAGTGAAGTGAAAGACTTTTACAAGGAAAGATTCTACATATTATAGAAGGTACTCCGTTATACAAGGCTATGGCGGAGTAAAAAAATAAAAACAACGGTATACCAAACGAATACACGAACTAAGGAGGTTGAACATGGAAAAACAAGAAAAAGAGTATCTTTTGAAACAATGTACAAGAATCAGATATCTCACAATCGATGAGATCGCAGAACTTGGAGTTGGTCATGCCGGTGGCAGTATGTCAATGATAGATGCTTTGGTTGTACTGTATTACAAGCATATGAACATTAATCCTAAGCAGCCACAGATGGAAGGTAGAGACAGATTTGTTTTATCAAAAGCTCATTCAGGTCCTGCACTTTATGCAATACTAGCTGATAAGGGATATTTTCCACTGGAGGACTTGATGACACTTAACAAACCGGGAACATCACTTCCAAGTCATGCAGATATGGTGAGAACGGTAGGAATTGATATGACGGCAGGTTCACTTGGACAAGGTTTGTCATGTGCAGTAGGGATCGCACTTGGATCAAAAATTAAAAAAGATGGTGCAACTATTTACGCGATGATCGGAGACGGCGAAAGTAACGAAGGTCAGATATGGGAAGCAGCTATGTACGCAGCCCAGAGAAAGTTAAACAATCTGATTTGCTTCACTGATTATAATAAAATGCAACTCGATGGACCAATAGAAGATATTAGTGGATTGGAACCACTTACGGATAAGTGGAAAGCATTCGGATGGAATGTAGTTAAGGTAGACGGACACGATGTAGAGGCTATTGATGAGGCTGTAATAAATGCTAAAAAATCGGAAGATAAGCCTAGCATGATAATACTGGATACACTCAAAGGAAAAGGTGTTTCCTTCCTAGAGAAAACATATTTAAACAACCATAATGTTACGATATCAGCAGAGCAAAGAACGATTGCTCTTAAGGAATTGGAAGGAGGTGCACTTCCATGTACGAAGCAGTAGAAATGAGAAAGGTTCTAGCCGATTGGTTAGATGAGACAATGAGCACTGATGAAAGAGCAGTGATTTTGGATGCAGACCTTGCAAGGGCTAATGGAACACTCGGATTGTATTCGAAATATCCGGACAGAGCATTTGATGTAGGAGTAGCAGAGAGTAATATGGCATCTGTTGCAGCAGGACTTTCAAGTTATGGCTTTAAGCCATTCATTTACACATTTTGTCCATTTGCAACAAGAAGAATATGCGACCAGGTAACAATCTCAATTGTCTATGCAAAACAAAATGTAAAAATAGTTGGAACGGATCCGGGATTATCAGCAGCGTTTAATGGTGGAACGCATATGAGTCTGGAAGATGTAGGCGTTATGAGATCACTTCCGGGAATGGTGATTTATGAGCCGGTTGACGGGGATCAACTAGCAAAAGCACTTCCGCAGATTTATGAATATGATGGCCCTGTTTATATAAGACTTTTCAGAAAAGTGGCACCGGCTACATATTTCGCTGGTGATGATTATAAGTTTGATTTATTTAAAGCAGACACATTACTTGAAGGAAAAGATGTCACACTATTTGCAACAGGTATCGAGGTCAAAGAAGCAATGGAAGCGGCAAAGTTACTTGAAGCAGAAGGGATAAAAGCCGAAGTAATAAATGTTCATACTATTAAGCCAATTGACAAAGAAAGCGTAGTAGCATCAGCAAAAAAGACGGGCTGTGTGGTTACATGCGAGAACCATAACATAATCGGAGGACTGGGAAGTGCAGTAGCAGAAACATTAATTAACGAGCACCCGGTCCCGATGGAGTTCATCGGAATGAAAGATTCATTTAGTGAAGTCGGCAAAATGGATTATGTTGTAAAAAAATATAAAATGGATGCACAAAGCATCTACGAAGCAGCAAAAAGAGCAATAGCAAAAAAGTAAACCAATTAATTCAACACACAAAAACAAAAGAGGAGAAAAACAATGGACAAATGGATCACAACAGAATACCCACAAATTAATTTTGAAGACACAGAGATAGGAAGATTAAAGAAAGAAATTTTTGAAATGCCTTATGAAGAGGTTGAGAAAGTTCTTAAAGAAGATTTTGATATTCCAAATGTAAATGAAAGTGAAATAGGTGTAGCAGGAACATATATTCAAAACACACCAA
>JBKEBP010000153.1:0-3492 GCA_047973235.1 Suipraeoptans sp.
AAAAACTTTTTTTGCAAGTGTTTCGGACAATAAAAAAAGCCTTATTTCAGGCTGTTTCAAGGATTTCAATATGTGATTTACTCCTAAAGATTTATGGTGATAGCTACCAAAGACGGGATTACTACACAGGTAGTTCTCCCAAATTATATGTTTAAGCATTTTTTAAAAATAAAGTCTTAATCGAAATATAGTGAAACGTTTTTAACAAACGTACCAATTGATGCATAAAACTTGACAAATCAATTATAATAAAGTATCATTGTACTATAGAAAGGCGATGCAATGAATCCATATTATAATCAGAATTACACGAAAAAAGAAATAGATGTAATTTTGGAGAAAATTAAAAGTTGTGTTGGCAACAATAAGTATACAATAGCCTTAAATGAAAACAGGCAGGAAAATATAGATTTTATAGAGAAGTACAATGTTCGTAGCAATAAGCAAAAAAGTATCTTATTACAACTTAGAACTGAAGATTTTTGTCATACGCTACAGAACACAAAAATAGGAAATGAGTATGAAGTTTTGTATGTCTTTGTGCCACAGATAAATGTATTTAATGCTGATGGTGAAGAAGAAATGGTCGATGTGTATACAAAATTTAATATTATTGATATGCCGAGCGGGTGTAGAACTGTAGTAGTGTCTTTTCATAAACGAAACAAGCCGATAGACTATCTGTTTAGATAGGTGGAAATTTGAAAGGAGGCATTGTTATGAGCGAGAGAAAAGTATTTTGCGAAGAGTGCAGAAATGATGTGAAGTTTACTGTCATAGATAAGCAGACGGATGGAACCATAAAAGGAGAAACGTATACTTATATAGGAAAAGTTGCACATTGTAGTGACTGCAATTCTGAAATCTATGTGGCAGAGGTAAATGATTATAACTTGAAGGCATTGTATGATAAGTATAGGGAAAAGCAGGGTATTATTTCTTTAGATATGATTTTGAAGATACCAGAAAAGTATGCCATAGGAAAACGACCTTTATCATTGGTATTGGGATGGGGAGAACAAACATTTTCACGCTATTGTGATGGTGATGTTCCAACCAAACAGTACTCTGAAATACTTCAAAGAATCTACAATGAGCCTAAATATTATGAACAAATTTTAGAGAAGAATAAAGGGAATCTCAAAGATGGATCATATAAAAAAAGCAAAAAGGCTGTTGAATTACTTCTTGACAGCGAGAAGCATGAAAATACCAAAATTGATTTAGCGATTGAATATTTATTAAATCAGTGTGAGGATATAACACCATTAGCACTTCAAAAAGCATTGTACTATATTCAGGGATTTTATTTTGCATTTTATAAAACATTTCTATTTCCAGAAGACTGCCAAGCATGGGCACATGGACCTGTTTATAGAGATGTTTATTTCAGGTATCGAGATTATAAGTTCGATCCCATTGCTTGCAATGAAGGAATTGATTATACAGTATTGTTATCATCGGAAAAAGCGATTTTTGAGAGCGTGGCTAAAAACATCTGCTGTTATAGCGGAAAGGTGTTAGAAAAATTCACACATTCTGAGGCACCTTGGTTATTGGCTAGAGGAGAACTTTTAGAGGCCGAGCCATCTGATAGAGTAATAAATAAAGAAGATATCAGAGATTACTTTGATAGTGTTAAGAAAAAATATAATATGATTAATCCTAATGATATTAAAACATATACACAGACCCTGTTTCAACAAATATAAGCAGCTATCGAAGAAAAAGGCACTTTCATACTTATTTGTGGAAGTGTTTTTTTAACATATTAGAAATATCTACTGGTTGTTTACGTGCTATAATTATGTAAACGAAAGGAGCTGATGTTATGCCACATATAATACCAATTAGAGAGCTTAGAAATACAAATAAAATATCCGAAATTGCACACAAAGAACAGGAACCTATATTTATTACAAAAAACGGATATAGCGATTTAGTTGTAATGAGCATCGAGCTATATGATAAGGTCGTGAGAACAAACCGTATAGATCAAGCTATCCATGAATCAGAAAAAGAAATGGAAGAGGGCGGTAAAGCTATTGATCTTGATACTGCGTTTGAAAAATTGAATAAAAAATTCTATGGGTAAATATAAAATCATTTTGAATGTTTGATACTGTGTTTGACACTAAAATTCATCGCGTTAAGACAAAGGGGGATATAGTCATGGTGGCAATATCAGACAAAGAAAAGGCTCTTAGAGAAAATGAATTTGAGGCATACGATTCAAAAGAGTTTGCTCGCACATCTGCACAATATGAAATTTACAAAATAAGAACAAGAAATCTAACTTCTGAAGAAAAAATATAGGGTTAATATACTATAATGTGAAATAAGGAGAAAGATTATGGCTAAAAATAGATATATAAGAAATATAATAATATCATATATGCACTGTCCTGATTGCAAGGGAGTGTTTCCTATTCCGAGAAGAGCCGGAGGACAAAGAGAAAAAGGACATATAAAGGACTTGTGGTGTCCGTTTTGTAAATGTAAGAAAAAGTTTATTGAACAAAGAAATTTTGATCATAGTTCCGCATCTTAGGAGAAAATAATGAAAAGCAATAATACGATTGGAAATTTTTCATTTGGAATCAGAAAACTTTTTTCTCTAATTAAATCCAACTGATCCTTAAAGGTTGTTGGCTCTTTTAGCTACGCTTTAATTCATCTTTTCGTATAAAAAAATGTCTCCCCATGGGCCACATCACTTTCGTGAGAGGTGCGGGGAGTCCTGTTGCCATTATAGTGTGCTATTTAGAAAAAAAGTCAACTAAATTGTACATTTAGCGTCTAGTTCTATGTTCCATAGAGTTCTGTTCTCGTTAGTTATGGTTTGAATTCTTCATCCTTTATTTTTCATCATTTCTTCAGATTCAGCCACTGCATTTAGTAATTCTTGGCTGTCTTTAGTTAAACCTAACAAAGAAATCAAGAAATGTCAAGCAAAACCAAAGATCAGAAATTACATGAAAGTGAAGTAAAACAGAGCTCTAGTAAAAAGTACTTGTATAAAGAGATATAATAGTCTATACTAACCATATAAAAGAAAAGAAATCTTCGGGGTCGGATAGAAGTCGCAAATTTCAAAAACGTGATAAAATCGCTAGATTCAAGCACTTCAAAGATCCAAAAAACCTATTTTACGACAAAGTTACGACAAATGACCGCCGATATGATAAAAATAATAACGTTAGAGCATGAGTTCATTCCTGCTTTAAGGTTATTTTTTTTGCAACAAAAGAAGTGGTGGGCGAATTTAAAAGACCAAAGTTAAAGCATCTTAGGTGTCCTATAAAAAGGACATCTAAAATGTTATTATACAAACATGCATTCGGACAGGCATAGAATATTAATGATATGATAGGAAAGGTGAGATATGTTTCAAAAGCAAGATTATGTAAGACTAATAATGGAGATACTATCAAATATGCCACTAGATAAGGTGAAAAAAGTGTATGTAATGCTAAAGGGCATGAATTAAAT
>JBKEBP010000162.1:0-9351 GCA_047973235.1 Suipraeoptans sp.
GTCCTGCTAAAAGTATTCCTCCAAGAGCTGCCATAAGCGAACACCAAATATATACTTTTATCAAACTTTTTTCTACATTTATTCCTGCAACGGTCGCCGCTTGGGCATTTCCACCTATTGCATATAGGCTCTTCCCAAATCTGGTATGTTTTAATATAAACCATGATAAAATCGCCACCAAAACAAAAACAATTATAATCACCGGCATTTCACCAATCTTGCCACTTCCTAAATAACGATATGCGTCCGGTAGATTTGAAACCGGTCTATTAGAAAACATTTTAGCTGCCGCACGACATATAAGTTGTGCACCTAAAGTACCAATAAACGCAGGTATATGTGTATATGCGATAATTGCTCCTATACATCCTCCAATAGCAGCTCCTATTACCAATCCTATAAGAATTGATACTGCAACCGGAACATGAGCTCCTCCTGATAATGCACGAGTTGCCAAGTCAACCGGTTGAACTAACGCTCCGGTTATTGCTCCTACAAGCGCTGCTACCGCACCTATTGACAAATCAATTCCTTTTGTAAGTATTGCAAATGCAACACCAAATGCCATAATTCCTTTTATCGCCTCACCTGTTAATAACGTCCTTACATTTGCAACAGTAGCAAAGTTTCGGTTAGCAACAGTCATAATAATTACCAATCCTATAAGTACCAGCCAAATCATATTATCTGATAATAACTTTTTATTTTTAGCGCTCACGTATCCTTCCTCCTCAATTTGTCGTTGTCTTTACTTTATTTTCCATGGTTGCATATTTCATAATTAGTTCCTGCGTCACTTCTTCACGATTTAATATTCCAGTAACCTCGCCTTCACGCATGACAACGACTCTGTCTGCAACTCCCATAACCTCGGGCAATTCTGACGATATAACAATTATTGCCTTTCCACTTGCCGCCAACTCTGAAATAATAGTATGTATCTCTGACTTCGCTCCAACATCTATCCCACGAGTCGGCTCATCAACGATAAGTATATCCGGATCTGTCAAGAGCCATCTTGCAAGAAGAACCTTCTGTTGATTTCCCCCTGATAGATTTTTTATTGGAGTGTTACTGGATGGCGTCTTCGTCCCCAGTTTATCAATATACATTTTAGTATCTTCTTCCATCTTCTTTGAGTTTATCGGGAAGCCATAAGACTTCAGGTTCGCAATTGCCGTATTCATTCGTACACTTAATATACCGACTATACCATTACCTCTTCTATCTTCTGTAAGCATTCCTATCTTATGCTTTATCGCATCTTCAGGACTTTTAATCGTTATCTTTTCTCCATCTTTATATACACTTCCACCTGTACAGGCTCGCATTCCGAATATTGTTTCCATTGTTTCAGTTCTACCCGCACCAACAAGTCCTGCGAACCCTAAAATCTCTCCTTTACATAGTTCAAATGAAACATTTCTAACTGCTCTTCCCGAATTCAACTTATCTACCTTCAGTATTACATCACCTATCTCACAGTGCTTTTTGGGGAACATATCCGTTATTTCTCTTCCTACCAGCCACTCAATCACCTTATCCTGCGTAAGGTTTTTCGCTTTATCCGTAGTAATATATTCGCCATCACGGTAAATTGATATATCATCACTAATTCTAAATATTTCTTCCATTTTGTGAGATATGTAAATAATTGCCACACCTTTAGCTTTTAAATCCTTAATTATCTTAAATAAATCCTCAACCTCGGAATCAGTTAATGCTGATGTAGGCTCATCCATGATAACTATCTTAGAGTCATATGAAATTGCCTTTACTATTTCAACCATTTGCATCTTAGCAACAGTAAGATTCTTCATCTTCTCTTCCGGTTCAAGATCAAGACTAATTTTTTCAAACAAATCCAAACAGTTTTTATGCATTTTCTTATAATCTATTAATAACCCTTTTTTAGGTTCTCTTCCTAGCCAAATATTATCACTAACAGAACGTTCCAATACAGGTGATAGTTCCTGATGTATCATGGAAATTCCTGCATCTAATGCTTCTTGTGTTGTTTTGTAGTTTACTTCTTTTCCATCATATATTATCGTACCGGAAGTTACCGGCTGCATACCTATGAGACATTTAACAAGCGTTGATTTACCTGCTCCGTTTTCTCCCATCAATGTATGTACTGTGCCCGGACGAACATTCATTTGCACTCCTTTTAGCGCCTTTACTCCCGGGAATTCTTTGACAATATTCTTCATTTCCAGAATATATTTTTCGCTCAATACATTCACCTCTATTCTTTAAGTATCACCGGCGCCATTACAATATAACGGCGCCGGAGAATAAGTTTTTATTATCTATTGTCATAGTCATCAACATTATCAATTGTAACCGGCTCAAATGGAACCCATACAATAAACCCTGTTTCATCAATATCATATCCTGAACCTTCATTTAACTCGTTTCCATTGATTAAGTTTGATGCTGCGATAAGCGCACCTTTACCCTGACCTTTAGGATCTTGGAATACCGTCATGTCAAGCGTTCCATCTTTAACTGATTGACGACCATCAGTTGATGCATCAATTCCTACTATAACCACTTCTGACGGGTCGATACCTTCTGCAACCATTGCTTCTATCGCACCTAAAGCCATAGAGTCATTATTTGAGATAATAACATCATAATCAACAGTTTTTAGAAGTGGTGCAATCATATCTTGTGCTGTTTCTCTTGCATACTCACAAGCAAGTGGCGACGTTGCTTCATTTGCTGTAATTCCATTATCCTCTAGTGCCTTCATTACTGATTCAGTTCTTAAAGTGGTAGATGTCTGTCCTATAATTCCATTAAGTAATATATAGCTGAACTCACC
This sequence comes from Suipraeoptans sp., assembly GCA_047973235.1. Taxonomy (GTDB): domain Bacteria; phylum Bacillota; class Clostridia; order Lachnospirales; family Lachnospiraceae; genus Aequitasia. The sequence continues at coordinate 2,831 of JBKEBP010000162.1, forward strand.
TTCGTCAGCAAATACTTCCGATAAATATTCACCTTGAAAATATCCCGATGTATTCTCATCTGATCCTACATATACAACATTTTCATTTAGGACTGAATCATCTGACGGATATCTATTTACAAAAATAACCTTCATATCTCCGGCAGCCTCTACACATTGTGCTGCTGTTTCCGGATCCACCATATTAATAATTACTGCTTTTTGTCCATCGTTTTTAGCTGTTTCGATGAATTGAAGCTGTTTGCTTGTATCGCTTTGCGCATCTACAGTAGTCAAACTAATTCCAAGTTCATCTGCTGCTTCTATTGCTGCTTCTTCCATTTCTGATAACCACTCATCTCTTTGTGACATGATCAAGGTTATTTTACCGGCATCACTACTAGAGTCGCTTGAACCTGAACTATCATTTCCGGAACTTTCATCAGATCCACCACATGCAGTTAGCAATCCCACCATCATAGCTCCCATTAAAACACTTGTTAAAAACTTTTTTAATCCTTTTCTTTTCATCATTTTCCTCCTTTTATTTGAAAATAAGTTCTTTTTCAATTCTCTCTCGTGCTTGTGGTGCCTGCTTATTCATTTTCTCAGGAAATCCGAAATATGAAACGCAAGCAATTGATTCTCCGCCTATTCTAAAGTTTTTATCAGCAAATTTCATATCTCGAAGTGTTTCAAAAATCTCCGGGAAATTAACATCTCCTTCACCCATTCCAAGGTGTTGATGTACTGTAACATCAGCACTTCCTCTTCCATTTAACCACGGTGGATTAACTATATACCTGCAGTCCAGCTCCTGATTAAATGTATCTCCAAAAAGCACATGTGACAAATCGTCTCCTGCGTACTCAAGCATACTTCGAACATCACCTTTACCTTTGTCATAGAAGAAACCATGTGCGGCTGCATAAACGTATTTTAGATAATCTGATCTAAATGACTTAACCATATCACAAGTTTCGTTATTGAGTTCACAGAAATCATATGGATGCGATTGTACTTCAATTCTAATTCCTTCTCTTTCACATATCGGTAATAATTCCTCGACTGATCTAAACCACATTCCATTACATAGCTCTTGATTATTAGGATCTCCCGATAATTCAGTATTTATAACCTGTACCCCTAGATTAACCGCTATTTCAATTAATCTTTTCCAATTATCTACTGCAAATTTCCTTTGCTCTTCTGTTGGTCCGGACCACCTATAAACACATATCAATGAGGAAATCTCTACTCCTGTTTCTTGCATTGCCTTTCGATATTCCTGTTCACATTCCTTGCTGAATAACGGGTGTTTATAAAATGGATTGATTCTTGGATGTGGTGATTGCTCGATGTATTTATATCCCCAATCCGCCACTTGATGAACCATCCTATTTATATCCATTTGTTTTGCCAAGACATCAACATCAAATGCTATTTTCATATACCTGCTCCTTTCCTATAGTCCCGTCTTTTCTGCTATATATTTTCTTGTTTTAATTGCGTACTCCAGTGGATTCGCTTTGGCAGGATCTTGTTCTGCTTCAACAACCATCCATCCTTCATAATTAGACTTTTCAACTACTTCAAAGATAGGTTCAAAATCAACATCCCCATCTCCCGGAACAGTAAACACACCTTCCCTTACTCCTTTTAGAAAACTCCATCTTTCACTTCTTGATTTTTCAACCATGTTTTTTCGTATGTCTTTTAAGTGAATATGTCTTACTCTATCTATGTACTTTCCCAACACTTCTATCGGATCAATCCCTGCAAATGATAAGTGACCACTGTCAAATAACAGATAAACATAATTTTAATCTACCATATTCATGAATTTATCGATTTCTTCTTTAGTCTGAACTACTGTACCCATATGATGGTGAAATGTTAGTGTCAGACCCTTATCCTTAGCAATTTTCACAAGTTTATTTAGACCACTACACAACAATTCCCATTCTTCAACATTCATTATGTATTTGCCTTCCCATATAGGTTGGTCAAGCTTGCCTTGTATACTATAACTTTGTTCGGATACTCCTATTATATTAGAACCTACTGCTTTAAGAAAATCAATTTGTTTAATAAACTCTTTTTCAGTTTCTTCATATGGCTTTGAAATCAAAAAAGATGAAAACCAACTATTGCATATAGTAAGACCTCTTAGCTTCATAGCCTTATTCAATATATCAGGATTTATAGGATATTTAGCACCCACCTCCGAAGCCTTAAACCCTGCTAACGCAATCTCACTTATACACTGTTCAAATGTGTTTTCCTTACCTAAATCAGGCATATCATCATTCGTCCAAGATATCTGAGCCATACCCAGCTTTATTTTATTTTTTTCAAGCATGTCTATCTCCCTTATCCAAAATACTTCGCAACATGTGCCTTGGTTACTTCAGCAGATTTTTTAATATTATCCTCATGTTTCATATTGTAATATTCAGGTCTGAATTCTTCGATTGTACACACTCCATCAAATCCAATTTTCTTAAGTGCACTAGCAATTCCGGCATGGTCAACTACGCCTTCTCCCGGCCATAATCTCTTATCATCTCCACATGAACCCAATGGTAAATCTTCGCAGTCATTTAAATGATATGCAAATATTTTCTTTCCGTCAGCATTTTCCAGATCTTCAAGTTTTGAGCACATCTCATGGAAATGAAATGTATCAACCGTTACTCCTACATTATCTCTATCTACTGCTTTAACTACATCATAAGCAGTTCCAAATTGATTAATTGAACAATTTGGTGCTCCACAGAATTCAAGTGAAATTTTTATATCTGAACCAACCTTATCTGATAGGTAGCGAAGTCGTTCTACTGCCTCATCTTTAATTTCGCCAATAGATAAATCTTTAATATCAAATGAAGGAACTGTAATAAGCATTTTCATTCCAATTGCTTTGCATACTTCTATAATAAAATTCGTTTCTTCATCTATTTCTTTAACACCGGCTTCATCTCTTTGATTAAAAAAGATAAGCGTATTATATGCCCATGGTTTTAAATTATGGTTATTAAACCAATCTGCAAGCTCTTTCAGAGTGTGCTCTTTTAGATAATCCTTCACGCAGTCAAATCTAATTTCGATATAGTCAAATCCATATTTTTCACAAGCTTCCAGGTCTGCCATTAAAGATTGACCCTTGCACTCTAATGCTGTTGCCTCATTAAATCCAATTTTCATTTTAACTTCCTCCAAAATTATGTATGTTTTTAATTATAGAATGTTGGTTTCTCCACTGCTTGTACTATTTTTTCTATCTGCCCTGTTTCCTGTGCTTTAACCAATGCATCTGCAGTGATTGATGCCAAATATCCATCCCATGCAGTTGGTCCGTTTATTTTACCTGAGGCAGCCACATCAACCCAGTCCTGGACCTCGACATCATATGCATTTTCAAACCTCACGAAGCAATCCGTATCTATTGTTGTCGCATTTTGTGCATTCTTTCTTATAAATGGATACGAGGGTTCCGGCATTTTAATTGAACCATCCTCGCAAACAACTTCTGTGTTTATGTCATATCCAAACTTACAATTTACAAACACTTCTACGTCTATACAAATCCCCTTTTTTGTTCTGAGTAACATAACTTGAGGGTCATTAAGTTTAGAATGAGAATACTTGGTTACTCTTGGCATAATTACCTGAGCTGTTTCAAAATCGTCATTAACCAACCAATGTAAAACATCTATTTCGTGAATTGCTGTATCATGTACTGCCATAGGAGTCGTATAATTCTCTCCAACCTCCGGATTTCTGTGTGTTGCATGAATCATTAAAGGCTCACCGTAATTGTGAGAATCTATTGCTTTTTTAACCTGCAAGTAACCTTTATCATAACGTCTCATAAAACCTGTTTGTATTAGATGCTTTCCAGATGCCACCTCAGCATTTACTATTTTCAAACAATCCTCTGCTGTTGTCGCAAGTGGTTTCTCACAGAAAATTCTCTTGCCTGCTGCTATTGCTTGCAACAAAGGTTCCGTATGCGCAAACCCTGGCGAAACAACAAATATTGCTTCTACATTCGGATCTGATATTAATTCACTTTCTGATGTGTAAACCTTTGCTCCACATATTTTTGCTGCCTCTTTAGCGCTTTCCTCTACTACATCAGATACCGCCACCACTTCTGCACCTGTAATCTTATTTGTCAGACGGTTAATATGGTCTCGTCCCATACCGCCGCAACCTATAACACCTACTTTTAACATTGTTATTCCTCCTAGTTCATCCCTTTTCTGTATAATCGGGGTTTCTTTTTGATGAACTGATGATAACATTCGCGTGCACGTGTACGCAATTGCCTTTTTAACCAAATATGGTTTATTATTTTTGTGAAAAATAGCTAATTGCTAAAAAAACCACAAAGAAATATACAAATTGCTTAAAAGTTACTCATGTTTTTCGTATCCTTTTTCATAATTATAGTAAATATTGACAACGATAATGCATTTTGATTTTTGTAAATAAAAAGATGTCTTATAAAGAATATAAACATTCTTTATAAGGCATCTCATCTATTGTATATATACTTATTCCTATATGTTATACTTTGTTTTAATTACTATGTCTGTATACGCAAGCTCATCTTTAGGCATATCTCCATCCAGTAAAAGTCTATATGCTATCATTGCAGGCTCATACCCTTGTGCTCGTGGGTTTTGATCTATCATATAGTTTATTATTTGTTTTTTCAAGAGATCTATATTCTCTTCGACAGGATCGTGAGAAATAACCTTTATCTTGTTTTCCATATTGTTTTCAATTAGACTCTTGCACACTCCAACTTCTCCATATCCGGTTATGTAAACTCCTGATATACCCTCATATTTATGCAATTCTTCTTCCATAATATTCCATGCGATTTTGTCGTCATCTAATGTGTATCTACTATCCAATATTTCTATCTTTGGAAAACTAAGTTTCATCTCATCAACAAATCCCTTTAGACGTTCATTAAGAGAGCTGTTCTTTTTACTGCCGGATATAGGACATACTATTCCCTTTTCTCCTATTATATCTCCCATAAGGCCTGCCGCAGCTTTACCACTTTGGTAATTGTCCATTCCTACAAAGCATAAACGCTTTGTATCCTGCATATCTACATTGAACGTGATTATATGAATTCCCTCATCTACAAATTGATTAATTTTATCTTTCATCTTGTCATCATCCGGAGGCATCAGTGCTAATGCATGAAACTCCTCTTGTCGCATAATATCCATAGCCTCAAAAACTAAATCAGTATCCATTCCTTTCAATTGAACTATCTTAACTCGTCCCCCTAAGTCCTGAATTTCATTTCGTGCATCTTTGACCCCTTTTATCACTTGTTTCATAAATGTGGTTTCAGAAGACTGAATAATGACACCTATCTTTAAGCGTTTCTTTGCAACAGCCATTGCTCTTCCGGCTCTATTCGGATGATATCCCATATCATCGGCTATCTTCCTTATATTTTCAGCCACTTCCGGCTTAATTCTTCCTCGATTGTTAAGAGCTCTATCTACTGTTCCTCTTGACACTCCGGCCTTTTCAGCAATTTCTTTTAATGTTGTTGCCATGCTTCATCCCTCCTTGCGTTAACGTGCACATCTATTATAAAGTATAATTGATATTTTTGCAATCATTAGGTCTGCAAAATATTGCAATTACAGGAATGAAGTACTATTTCACAGGTATCTTATTTACCGGATGCAATACTGTTACTGTTTTGTTATAAAGTTATCTACAAGATTAATGAGTTCTTTAGCAACTTGTATCTGTAATATCGCCTCTTCCCTACTTGCTATGTAAAACTCATCATAATCACTTGCATGTCTAACCTTCGCTGCTTTTGCAACACTTTTTTCTATACTTTTAGGAAACTTACCTTCATTGACATAATTTTTGTTAAAATATGCTATTGTGTCCCTATGTCTTTTGAATGCAACCGGCTCCATTGATAACACTGCTGTAATTGCGAAATATGCTCTATTGTTAGCAGCTTTATATCTATCATTTTCCAATAGCAATTCAGATGTGTCTGTTTCCTCACGTGCCCTATCCAACTTATATATCGCAAGATCTCGTCCGTAATAATCATTTATCATACGGCAATACCATCCTTCTCAATATTTGCAAAAAATGGATATACATTTTTCCATCGTTCGTATATCTGACAGCTTTGTACATTAGGATTTATTTCTTTGTTATACTTAAGTTCGTAATCATAAGTAATATCGTATATTCTGTCTGCATAAAAACTTATTTTTTCAGGCTGGCTATCCACGATAATCATTATGTCTATATCTGATGTTTCAGTAAAATCACCTCTGGCATAAGATCCATACAATATAATGCGAAACTCAGTCTCACCAAATATGTTCTTGACTGATTTTCTGTATTCGTCAAGAAATATCTTTAATCTTTCTGACATAATAGCACACCACCTTTCGTCTATATATGCACATCTCTGCCTTCCATAGGATACATAACTTTTTATAAGTTTAGAGTAACTATAAACATTATAA
>JBKEBP010000171.1:0-23201 GCA_047973235.1 Suipraeoptans sp.
TATATAAACTAAAGGAAAACGGAGTTATACCTTTAGCGATTGGAAGTAAAAATAGTTCATTTGCAATGTGGGAGTTGAATGAAACTTTGGCCAGATACGGTTGGGAGGATAAGATAGATGATATTTTATCCGGAAATGAAAAATTCAACAATGAAGATTTTGAACTTGCATTTGAGAAACTCGAAGGTATAGCTGAGGCAGGAGCATTTCCTGAAAATATGGCTACCATTGAATATTTTGATGCAAAACAATTGTTTAATGAGGGTAAAGCAGCTATGTTTGGTACAGGGCAATGGGACTGTGCGGAATTCGACGAAAACATCGGTGAAAATATTGGGTTTTGGTGGGGCCCGAGATTTGAAGATACGAGTTATAATCAGGAAATTGCTATGAAAGTTCCATCAGCACCAATCGTTGTAAATGCAGAGATAGAAGAGAATGAAGAAAAGGAGGAGGCAGTATTTGAGTTCTTAAAGTTTTATTATAGTGAAGAAGCAGCAGAAATTTCATACAAGAATTCAATCTTTCCGGCAACAAACTACTCTGATATTTCAGCAGAAGAAACGCAATATTCATTAAATGAGATGATTAGTGCACTGGGTTCAGGCTGGAGTTCACCTAAAGCTGCACCAGACCTTACAGTGAGCTCAGCGGTTCAATCAGAACTATATAACTCTATGTTTGGTGTTATGCAAAGAACATATACTCCTACGGAAGCATTGAATAAAATGGATGAAGCACTAGCAAATGACAATTAGAATGTAATTATAATTTAAGGTGGTTGATAGATATGCACTGGCTTAGCAAAAAAAGATATAAAATAGGATTACTTATTCCAACGTTACTAATATACACGGTATACATTGTTATACCTATCATTATAGCTATAGGATATAGTTTTACAAAATATTCCGGCATCGGCAAAGCTAAGTTTAATGGTTTGAAAAACTACATCCGATTATTAAAGGATGAAGTTCTTTGGATGTCATTGAGAAACACTATAGTAATCCTTGCTTTGGCATTTATTCTATTACTGACGATATCGTTTGTCATAGCATTGTTACTGAATACCAAACTTAGGGGTAATGGAATATCAAAAGCACTAATATTTTCGCCGGCAATTATTGCTCCAATTATTGTTGGAATCATATGGGTCTATATTTTAGACCCTAATATAGGAATTATTAATAACATATTAGAATCAATAGGACTGGGTGCATTAAAACAGAAGTGGATTGGTGGCGCAGTACTTTCACCATATAGCATTGCAATTATTTATTTTTGGCAGCAATTAGGGTATTTAGTTACAATATTTATAGCAGGACTGAAGATGATACCGGAAGAAGTCTTAGAAGCGGTGCGAATAGATGGTGCGAGTGTTATACAAAGGGTGCGTTATGTGATAATACCGATGATGAAAACAACTATTTCGACCGTATCTGTTCTAATTATAACGGGAGTATTCAAGATATTTGAAATTGTGCAGCAGACAACCGGAGGTGGACCTAATCATTTGTCCGAAACACTTGTAACTTACAGTTACTCGACGACATTTAACAGTAGTGATTATGGTTATGGTATGTCGCTTGCTACAGTAACATTTCTAATATCGTTAGTTATTATGGGTATTTTTTTGTTCATAACGAGGGAAAAAGACAAGGAGGTAGAGTGACATGATAAAAAACAAAAAGAAAAATGGAATGTATATAGTCATTTGGATAGTAACTATACTTGTTGTGTTCCCATTTTTATGGATGTTGTTACTATCATTCAAAACGAATTCAGAGATATTATCATCGCCACTTGCACTTCCAACATCGTTTAATTTGGGCAACTTTATAAATGCAGCTAGGACTTTAGATTTTTTCAAACTTTATGGTAATACTATTTTTGTATGTGTACTCTCTTTATTTATAGAAGTAACAATTACTTTCTTTAGTTCTTTTGTACTTTCAAGGATAATTTTCAAAAATAGTAAACTAAAAAAAATGATATATGGATTTCTGATAATGGGCCTTAGCATATCGCCGTTTATACTACTGTTCCCTGTTTACAAGATTAATGCTTTATTCGGGCTCAGAGAACAATGGGGATTGATCTTGCCGTATGTTGCAACCTCAATATCATTTAACACACTGTTATTGGTAGGGTACTTAAAGTCACTACCTAGTGAAATTGACGAGGCGGCAATTATAGATGGTTGCAATATATGGAATTTGATGTTAAGAGTGGTGCTGCCAATGGCAAAACCGGTAATTGCAACTATAGTAATATTTAATGTTTTGTATATTTGGAATGAATACCCGTTTGCCTCAGTTATGCTTAGAAATGTATCAAATTATACATTATCCATGGGTGCATCATTCTTTAAAGGGACATACACTGTTGATTACGGTGGGATAGTGGCATCAAGTGTGATGATAATAATTCCGGAATTGATATTCTATGGTTTGTTTCAGCGCAATATCGTAGAGGGAATGACAGCAGGAGCTGTAAAAGGTTAAATTATAGGAGGAGCTTTATGAACAATATTACTGGTATGTTTAAAGACTTAACAGAAGTCAAGGAAGTACGAAATGGAAGATTAGCAAGTTGGGATCAAAGAGGTAAAAATCAGGACTATTGGGAAATTCCGGCAAATGAAAGTATTACGTTGGGTGAAGTCGAAGGACCTGGTTGCATAACACATATGTGGATGACTTCTTCATGCAGGAAGGTAGTTGCACCTAGTATTTTAGACCCTGAACTAAATGCAAGTGCTGCACCGGTTATGGAAATTCATCCTGCACTTGGGGTTATATGGGATGATTATGACCCATTTTATTATAGGAAAGCATTAATTAAAATTACATGGGATGACCAAGACACACCAAGTGTGTTAGCGCCACTAGGAGATTTTTTTTGTATTGGAAATTGCTATCCCGGGAATTTCTCATCTTTACCATTTAATGTATCATTAAAACCTGAGGAAGCGGGTAGGTATGGAGCCCCGTGCTCTGTGTCGTGTTACTTTCCTATGCCATTTAATAAAAAGGCTAAGATAGAAATAGTTAATGAGAATGACCTACCTTTTATTTTGTACTTTAATATTGATTACGAAATGTATAAAGAGGAATTAAATGTGAATACTGCGTATTTTCATTCTAGTTGGAATAGAGAAAATCCATGTAAAGGATGGGGAAATGACATTCAGGTAAATACACCAGAAGTGAATAATGTATCTAACTTGAAAGGCGAAGAAAATTATACAGTGTTAGACATTGAAGGAAAAGGGCATTATGTAGGATGCAATTTAACGGTAAAGCACTTCCAAGGAAGTTGGTGGGGTGAAGGTAATGATATGTTCTTTATAGATGGTGAAGAATACCCGAGCTTAAATGGAACGGGTACTGAAGATTACTTTAACCATGCATGGGGAATGCAAAAAAATGCATTTCCATTCTATGGGACAATAGTACATGAAAGTGATACGGACGGATTCCAAGTATCCTATCGTTTTCATATTACAGATCCAATACATTTTGATAAAAGTTTACGGGTCACTATAGAGCATGGACACGCCAATCACCTGTCGGATGATTGGAGTTCGACGGCGTATTGGTACCAGTTGTTACCAACAAAAAGCAAAAATTCAATCTTGCCTATGGAAGAACGCTTACCTAATGTGGCAAATTCAAATAAATGTAAGATGAGCTTACCGGAGTTATCAAGCGAGATGAAAGATGCGAGAGAACAGTATGGGCAACGCTTGGAGATATATAAGTGTAAGAGAGATGAACAGTTTAGAATTAAAGAAGAAAAGGCAAGACGTGAATCGAAACTTAACACGGAATATGCTAAAAAACTTCGAGATGATTATAACTAGAGAATGGCGGATGAGATTATGTTTAATGAGTGTATGCAAAGTGCGATAATACGAGCACAGGAAGAGATTGATAAAAAAAAGGATAGTGTTAAGACCGGTGAAATGAGACAAAACTATCATTTTATGCCTCAAACAGGCTGGTTAAACGATCCGAATGGATTAGTTTACTATAAAGACAAGTATCACTTTTTTTATCAGTATAATCCATATGCGGGTTTCTGGGGTTCGATGCACTGGGGACATGCAATTAGTGATGATATGATACATTGGGATTATTTACCATTAGCCCTAGCTCCAAGTGAGGAATACGATAATCACTATCAAGGAGGATGCTTTTCGGGAAGTGCCATAGAACATGATGACAAGTTATTTCTTATGTATACGGGAACAACAAATATGGGTAAAGGATTTGAGCAAAGTCAATGTATTGCATATAGCGAGGACGGAATCAATTTCACCAAGTATGAAGGGAATCCTGTTATTTCTGCACCGAAAGGAATACCACATAATTTTTTTAGAGACCCCAAAGTTTGGAAACATGAAGATATGTTTTATATGGTTTGTGGAGCAAATAATAGTGGAATGGCTCAAGCACTAATTTACAAATCAAAAGATATGTTTGATTGGCAATTTCTTAATGTACTTGCCGAGAGCAGGGGCGAATGGGGATATATGTGGGAGTGTCCTGATTTTTTTAAAATTCATAATAAATACGTATTAACTTTTTCGCCAATGGGTGTAAAAGAACGAACATGTGTATATTTAGTTGGAGACTTCGATTATGAAACAGGAAAGTTTTTTTATTCCGAAACCGGTGAAATTGACTGGGGATTTGATTTTTATGCGCCACAGTCATTCTTATCACCTGACGGAAGACGCATTATGGTAGGGTGGTCGAATGAATGGGATTGGATGCCCTTTTGGAAAGACTGGGGACCTGCCTATAGAGAAGGATGGTGTGGCTTTTTCAATATACCAAGGGAGGTCGAAATTCGTGAAGACAATACCCTTCAGTTCAAGCCGATGCGTGAGTTGAGCAGTTTGAGAAGAAGATATAAGAAAGACAAGAGCGTAGTACTGGAAAAAGATAAAAAATTCAGTTTAAGAACTGGGAATGCATTGGAGCTACTAGTAAATATTAATATAGAAAAAACGCAAGCCACAGAAGCAGTTTTTGAGTTAAGGGCAGATGACAAAAATTGCACCTATGTTACATTTGATTTTAGAAATATGGAAATGAGATTTGATAGAAATAATTCTGATGGTTGGAGCAAAGGGATTGCAAAAGGTCCTTTGAACTTGATCAAAAAAACTAAATTGGATATTCATATATTTATTGACCAAAGTTCAATAGAGGTATTTAGCAATGAATATCAAAGTAATATTTCATGCAATGTTTTTGCAAAAAGAAGTCAAGGAATAAATAACTTGATTCCAAGGGAGGGTTTTTTAGCCATTGAAAGTATAGAATCATGGGCATTGAATGCCAAATAGCAACTAAAGGGGATGTCGGGAAATAGGACAGATTCCAAATTAGGGAGATGATAACTTGAAAAAGAGTTATCATCTCCCTAAAACTTTATAAAAAGTGAAAAAGTGGCTAATTTTCAACCACTTTTCCTCCGTTACATTGTATAATGTAACTATGCAAAAAATTAATTATTATAAAGAATTCTTTGAAAAAGGGCAACTTAAAATTCATTTTGATCTGTATCAACTTTAATCTAACTGCAAAGCAATGCAGAGTTGGTGTTCGAACATCGCTGGATTGGTTGACAGTTTGGATGTAAAAAAACAGTTTACTTTCACACAATAATGAGATATGATAAATGTGTGAAAGTAAGGTGATGAATTTGAGTAAAAAAAAGATTTTAGACGAAATGATTAATCAAAATGGTGGTGTGCTTCTTACAAAAGAAGTAGTACACGCTGGCATTTCAAAAACATATTTTATGGAATATGCAAAAGAAAAGAATTTGGAGAGAGTATCGATGGGAATTTATCTCTCTTCAGATGCTTGGCTAGATTCCTTTTACCTTTTGCAGCTCAGATATCCGGAAGTGATTTTTTCTCATGAAACAGCACTATATTTGTTAGGGATGTCAGAACGGGAACCACTTCAATTTGCGGTGACGGTCAAGGCAGGGTATCATTCAAAAAGCATGAACGAGCAGAATATTAAAGTATATCGCATTAAGAAGGAATTATTAGAACTAGGGCTTACCAAAGTGGAATCACCGGCAGGACACGTGCTGCGAGCATATAATCCGGAGCGAACAGTTTGTGATCTGTTGCGCAGTCGAAGTCAGGTTGAGATTCAGGATCTGCAGAGTGCCTTAAAAGAATATGTACGAAGTAAAGATAGGAATCTTCCGGAACTAACGCGATATGCCATGGAACTACATGTAGAAAAGTTGTTAAGACAGTATTTGGAGGTGTTGCTGTAATGATTAGAACATCACGCCAGTTAAAGGCTTTGGTGAGAAATATGACCAAGGGAAATAGTACACAGGCGCAGATTATTATCCGTAACTATGTCATGGAGCGATTTTTGGAGCGGATGTCACTATCAAAGTATCGAAATAACTTCATTCTAAAGGGTGGAATGCTGGTGGCAGCCATGGTTGGGGTGGATATGCGTTCAACACTTGATATCGATACAACAATTAAGAATATGCCATTATCACCAGAGACAGCAAAGGAAATGGTTGAAGAAATTATTTCAATTCCGTTAGACGATGGAATGACATTTTTGATAACAGGAGTATCAGAGATTATGGATGAAGCAGAATATAGCGGAATCCGCGTTTTGCTTGATACCAAGTTGGAGACAATACGTACTCCGTTGAAGATAGATATTTCTACAGGAGATATTATTACTCCAGGAGAAGTAGCTTACTCTTTTGAGCTGATGTTTGAAGAGCGGACGATTTCTATTCTTGCATATAATCTGGAAACAGTCCTGGCGGAAAAAATGGAAACGGTTCTGTCAAGGAGCACGTTAAATACCAGATTGAGGGATTATTATGATCTGTATATTTTACAAAATGAATATCCCCATGCAATTGATATAGGGCAGTTTGGGGAAGCGATTCTAGCAACAAGTGAAAGACGGAATACGAGGCAACTGATGTTGGATGGAACGCGTATCTTGCAGGAGATCCTGGAAAGTCAGGATATGCAAAGTATGTGGGGGAAATATCAGATGAAGTATCCTTATTCAAAAGATATTTCGTGGGAGATGGTTATGGAAGCTATAAGTTCTTTATATGGAGAAATCAAATTCAAATAACATAAAAGGCAGTAAAACCGTGACAAAATGTCACGGAACAAAAATAATGCCAATAGATGAAAAAACGAGCCCTTTTTAGGGTAAACAAGGTGTCGTTGGCCAAGGTGATTATATCATCAAAGTAGAAGAGGTGATTTACATGCACGCTAGATATTTAAAACTTACAGATATACCTAACAGGGGAACTATCGTGAAGCAGGTTGGTAGGAAGTTCTATGAATACACTGGAAGTGCATGGAAACAACGAGGATTGTCGATAGGTTATTTTTTGCCAGACACTGACGAGTTTGAGTGTTACGAGATAATATCTGAGGAATGCGCATACAAAGAAGTAAATATTGTAACATAATAGCATCTACCGGTGAAAGATAATATAGGAAGGAGTGGCGATTATGAAAGTGCGCTACAAGGGCGAATCATTTGGCGTTGATTCTTTAACGGATGGGGCGGTGTATGAGGCAACAGAGGAAGACGGAATGTATAGAGTTGTTGATGATAGCGGTGAGGATTATTTATACTCTAAAATCAATCCAGCCCCGCTTGATGGAAGCAGCAAAGGAGGGCAATGGGAAATTATAGAATAGCATCTACCGGTGAAATGGTATGGTGCTATTTTTTACGTGAATGTAGTTGTCAAATAGTATACGGCTCCAACTAGACCAGCATCATTTCCTAAAATTGCAGCGTCAAAAGAAAGACTTTTTTTGAAATTCGGCATCATTTTGTGGAAAACAGACATTCTTAGTTTATCAACAAAAAGTGATTTTTGTGCACTTACACCACCACCAATAATAATCTGGTCAGGGTTAAAAATGTGTATAAGGCTAACGATACCTGACGAGATATTGCTAATCCATTCATCTACAATAGAAATAATATCCTCATTTTGATTTTCAATCTGCTGAAAGATTGTTTTGCCATTCACAGGGGTTGTAGTTAAATAATCTGCATTGTTTTTTTGATAGTATGCTGTGACGTCTTTAACAAGAGCGGTCATAGAAGCATATTGTTCAAAGCATCCACGGTTTCCACAAGTGCATAGAACTCCATGATTATTAATTGAAAAATGGCCGATTTCTCCAGCGAACCCATTTTGACCCAACAGAATTTCGTTATTAACAATTATTCCACCACCGAGACCGGTGCCTATTGTTAGAACAATTATGTTTTTGGAGTTTTTAGCACCACCAATCCATTTTTCGCCAAGCGCAACACAGTTTGCATCGTTTATGACTGAGACATGTAGTTTGTATTTACTCTCAAATACATTTTTTATACGGCTTCCATCCCAGCGTTTTAGATTACCACCACTTCCGACTACCATTCCTTTTTTTGAATCTATTTGTCCGGTGGCAGAAATACCTATACCATCTAGGGATTCGGCTGTGTAATCATTTTCAAAAAGAAATTTCTCAGTGCTTGTAAGTACTGTAGTAAGAATGGGTGTTTTATATTTATCAAAAGAGACTGAATACTTACTTTTACAAGTTATGTGACCAAACTCATCAACGATGCCAAACTTGGCATCTGTTCCTCCAATATCGATTCCCAAATAATTTTTACTCATAATTATATTCCTCAATTTTGTTTATGAAATGAGTGGCAATTTCCAGTGGCCTTGTAATGGCACTTCCTACCACAACAGCATAAGCACCTGCTTTAAACATGCTAACAGCGTCTTCGGGAGTATTGACTTTCCCTTCTGCGATAATCGGAATTTCTAGGGTGTGAGCTAATTTTTTAACCAGTGCGATATCAGGACCGCTCAACAAGCGTGAATAATCAGTATATCCGCTAAGTGTTGTCCCTACAAAGTCAACACCACATTTCCATGCATTTATACCCTCTTCATAAGTAGAAATATCCGCCATAAGCAAAATGTTAGGATATTTTTTTTTGATTTGTTTTATAAACTCATTGATTGTTAGTCCATCGCCTCGCTTTCTCATAGTACAATCCAAAGCAATAATATCAGAATCTGCAGCAACAAGTTCATCAATTTCTTTCATTGTAGGAGTGATATAAGAATCATATCCTTCATACTGGATTTTGATAATACCAATAACAGGAAGTCCGGTTTCTTCTTTGATTGCAATGACATCACGGATACTACTGGTGCGGATACAGGTGGAACCTGCTTGTTTTGCAGCCCGTGCCATTAAATACATGATTGATTTTTCTTCAACATAGAGAGGCTCTGCCGGAAGTGCCTGACAAGAAACAATTAGCTGACCTTTGATACATCTTAATATTTCACTTTTTGAATGTGTCATTTTAGTTATCCTTTCTGATTTTAAATACTATTTTTTTAATATTTTCCGGTTCTGTAACCATAATTGCAACTTTATGTGCATCATGAGGGAAACAGAGCATAAATTGGCCTGGTTTTAAATCATAATATCCATCAGCCGGTCCGATAAGAAATTCAATATCTTTCTCGGATACATAAGGGATTTTGGTATCTAGCATTGTTACATCGGCGGTGGCAATCCGTTCTGTTCCTTCGACAATATAGTGAAGGTCACAAAAATTTTTATGGGCTTCGAAGACACACTCGTTTTCAGGCTTAGTAATGAGAGTTACAGGATTACAAAATAGTTCATTTTCAATGAGAGTAGTGTTTGGCTTTGGCATCTTATTTTCAGGTAGCAGCGATAAAAAATTGAGCGCTTGAAATAACTTGGGAAAATCTTTGTAATTATCTTTATTTTTGATTGTATCAAATAGCATTATAGCCTCCCTTTCAGTTATAAAAATTATGCAATCATTATAGAATAATAAAAGAAGAAAAAAAACATACGAAAAAATCAATAATAGCACAATACGCTTGATTTTCAGAAGTGATAAATATTATAATGTAAAAAAAGAAAGGGAAGTGTGATGTTTAATCCTATAAATATCATACGGGATGAAAAAAATGAGCAGTGTTGTAGATAATGTGAGATTTAATTTCTTATATATAGATACATATTCATTTGGAAGGAATTGGGTGTTCCCGGAGAGTGTGGTACCATATAACATGTTTCGTTATATTGAGTCCGGAGAGGGAACTTTTTTTATTGACGATGAAGAATATGCGTTAAAAAAAGACCAGATTGTTTATATCCCAAGAGGATGCAGACTATCATGCTATGCACTAACAGACAACTTCTCATTTACTAGCATTCGCTTTACAAATTCTGTGTTTTTCGAAGGTGGAGATTTTTTAAAGGATTACTATGGCATACCTAATGTGATAGATGCTAAAGACGAGAAGATTTATTTCGAAAAGATTTACTATTATGTGAAGAATGAGGATTCAGCTAGGATGTTTTTTGTGAGAGGATATCTTGAGATTTTGATAGGTACATTGATTTCTAGAGTGTCTGAGAAAAGTGTGACTCAGAAGAAACAAATGAGTAATGAAGATTATAATCTAGAGAAAATAAGAAAGAGAATAAAAAAAGCAGACACTAGAATCGATTCTAGAATTCAAGTTGTTATTGATTATATACTCCTTCATCCATCAGACAATTATACGCCTCAAAAAATGGCTGAGATGGCAGAGTTAAGTAAGCAGAGGTTCAGTTGTCTATTTAAAGAACAAATAGGCAAATCACCAATGGCATATATTAAAGAACTAAAGATGACAACTGCAGCTAGGAAATTACTTATAAGCAATGAAACAGTGAGTGAAATTGCATATGAAGTAGGATATGAAGACCCAAATTACTTTATCAGGGAGTTTAAATCAGCATTTGGTTATACTCCAAAACAATATCGTCAAGCTGCAAAAGATTAAGTAAAAAAAGTGGGAAATGCTATTTTTTGGATTATATTCTCTTTTAAAAGATAGACAAAAGAAAAGTACATTTTCGTAAAATATTACTCAAAATGACATAAGACAAAGGTGTTTTCTAATATCTGCTAAAGAAGCATCTTTTTTATTTTGCTAAAGGTTAATAGTAAAGGTGATTTAGAATTTAGACATCTAGCTAACAAGCGTATTGTGCTATTATTGAGAGCGAACACAGTGGATATGCATTAAGCAATATCATATAATTGTCCCATGAACAACAAAAGTGACAATCAACGTTGAAAAAATCAAATGATCATTGATTACGAAAAAATCAAATCGGCAAAATAGGAGGACAGGTAATGAAAAAGAAAGTAATAGTCTTATTGATTATAGCTACGATGGTTGCATCAATGGTTGCTGGATGTGGAGGAAATTCTGACGTAGCAAATAGTGATAGCACAGCGGAAACCGGAGAATTAAGTGGTGAAATTACTTTTTGGCATTCTTTCACACAAGGGCCAAGACTTGAAGTTATTCAGGCGGCAGCAGAAGATTTCATGGAGACAAATCCGAATGTTAAAATTAACATAGAAACATTCTCATGGGGTGATTTCTATACGAAGTGGACAACCGGTCTTGCTTCAGGAAATGTTCCGGATATGAGTACAGCACTTCCGGGACATGTAGTTGAGATGATGGATTCAGAAGCAATTATATCATTAGATGATATTATTGATGACATTGGAAGAGATAGATTTGCGGAAACAGCTCTTTCAGAAGGAGAAAAAGATGGTGCATGTTATTCAATACCATTGTATTCACATGCGCAGGTTATGTGGTATAGAAAAGATTTGCTTGAAGAAGCTAATCTTGAGGTTCCAACAACTTGGGAGGAATTTGCCGTAGCAGCGAAAGCTCTCACAAAAGATGACGTGTATGGATGTTCATTCCCATGTGGATCCAATGATCTGATGGCGACACGTTTCCTAAACTTCTATGTGAGAAGTGCCGGTGGAAGTTTGTTGACAGACGATTTACAAGCGAATATAACAAGTCCGGAGGCAATAGAAGGAATTAATTATTGGATAGATATTTATGAAAATTGTTCACCAAAAGATTCTGTAAACTATGCAGTTCTTGATCAAGCAAATCTCTATTATCAGGGGAAGACAGCTTTTGATTTTAATAGTGGATTTCAAATATCCGGTGTAGAGACAAACTCACCTGATTTGGTAGAACAAATTGAGTGTGCACCGCTTCCTAAAATGAATGAAGATGATCCTGACTATGGCGCTGAGACTTCAAATATTCCAATAGTTGTATGGGAAAATTCAGAACACCCGGAGATTTGTAAAGCTTTTATAGAAAAATTATATGAAACAGATACTTACATAGAATTCCTGGCAGCAACACCAGTGGGTATGCTTCCGTCAATTACAGGTATATCGGATACAGAAGCATACAAATCAAATGAAACAGTACAAAAGTTTTCTGATGCAGAAGGAGTTATTTCCGAAGCAGTAGAATTAGGAACTGCAATTGGATTTGAACATGGTCCAAGTGTTGAAGCTGGATTATTAACATCACAGGGAATTATTGAATCAATGTTCCAAGATATTATTACAAATGGAACAGATGTAAATGTTGCAGCACAAGATGCTGAAGACAAGTTAAATGAGGCATTTAGTACAGTTCAGTGAAAATGAAAAAAACTACCTCATCTTATTGATGAGGTAGTTTTTAGAAAGAGATGGAAAACATAAGTGAAAAGAAAAATAAAATTTGACTATGCAAGATGGTTATTTGTGCTTCCGGCCTTAATAATTGTCGGAATGTTGTTGATTTATCCGATATTATCAAGCTTGTACTTTAGTACGACAACGAAGCATTTGATTAAGTCTACTTATGATTTTATCGGTCTGCAAAATTATGTTGATATTTTAAAAGACCCCAATTTCTATTCGGCTTTTTTTAATTCTATCAAGTGGACAGTTTTCTCGCTGCTAGGGCAGATTATTGTTGGATTTACAGCAGCTCTGGCTCTTAACAGAGTCAAGCATTTGAAAGGGCTTTATAGAATAGTGTTAATTATTCCATGGGCATTTCCATCAATCGTAATAGCTTTATCATGGAAATGGATACTTAATGGAGTAACAGGCTTCCTTCCGAATTTGTTGCTGAACTTAGGTCTTGTTTCTGAATTACCTCAGTTTTTAAGTGAT
This sequence comes from Suipraeoptans sp., assembly GCA_047973235.1. Classification (GTDB taxonomy): domain Bacteria; phylum Bacillota; class Clostridia; order Lachnospirales; family Lachnospiraceae; genus Aequitasia. The sequence goes on from JBKEBP010000171.1 coordinate 13,158, forward strand.
AGCAATCTCGTATTTGGAACACTCATATTTATTAATATTTGGTTTGGTGCACCGATGATCATGGTTAATGTTCTCTCTGCATTACAGACAATCCCACAAGAGCAATACGAAGCGGCTCAAATTGATGGAGCAAGTAAAATTCAACAGTTTGTTTATATTACATTGACACATATAAAAGTAGTTGTAGGGTTATTAGTTGTACTTCGCACTATTTGGGTATTTAATAACTTTGATTTAATTTACCTAATTACAGGTGGGGGGCCGGCAAGTGCTACAACTACAGTCCCGATTTATGCTTATAATATGGGCTGGGGAACAAAAATGCTAGGCAAATCATCTGCGGTAACGATTCTATTGTTATTATTCTTGCTTATTATATGTGGAGTATACTTTAAAGTTATAGGAAAATGGGAAAAGGAGGAAAAGTAATGAGTGGAAAGTCAAAAGAAAAAATAGGGAATGGCCTTTGCCACTTATATCTAATTACTTTATCACTTATTGCATTTTTCCCCTTAGTATGGGTGATTGTTTCATCGGTAAAATCTTCGGGTGAGTTAACGTCTAATCCGACATCTTTCCTACCAGAGACATTTACATTGGAAAACTATAAAAATGTAATAGAGAAATTAGGATTTACAACAAATATAGTAAACAGTTTGATTATTGCACTAATCACAACGTTGATTGCAATTGTTATTTCATCTATGGCAGCATATGGAATTGTACGTTTTTTTCCTAAAATCGGGAATATCATGTCAAGAGCACTAGTGACAACTTATATGTTTCCGCCCATTCTCTTAGCAATACCGTACTCATTGGTAATGGCAAAGTTAGGGCTTACAAATACTCGAATTGGACTTGTAGTTGTGTATCTTTCATTTAGTGTGCCGTATGCAGTTTGGATGTTAGTCGGGTTTTTTAAGACAGTCCCAATTAGCATAGAAGAGGCAGCACGTATAGATGGTTCAAATAAACTTATGACATTTGTAAAAATAGTGTTACCATTGGTTGCACCCGGGATCGTTGCAACGGCAATTTATACATTTATCAATGCGTGGAATGAATTCTTATATTCTTTAATTTTAATAAATAGTACAAATCTTATGACGGTTTCTGTAGCATTAAAATCACTGCAAGGTGCAGAAATTCTAGATTGGGGAAGTATGATGGCTGCTTCGACATTAGTAGTAATTCCATCAGTAATATTCTTTACATTTATACAAAAATATATAGCCGGTGGTATGACAGACGGCTCAGTGAAATAGTAATCGGAGGAAAATGTTAAAATGAAGAAAATTGGATATGCAGTTGTGGGAACCGGATATTTTGGAGCAGAGCTTGCGCGTATCATGAAGGGCCAAGACAATGCTGAGATTGTTGCGGTTTATGATCCGGAAAACGCTGAAATCATTGCAGAAGAACTAGGATGTGATGTTGAGACTGATTTAGATGTATTATATAGAAGGGAAGACGTAGAAGCAGTTATTGTAGCATCACCAAATTATTTGCATAAAGAACCTGTGATTAAAGCTGCTGAACATGGAGTTCATGTATTCTGTGAGAAGCCTATTGCCTTACGTTATGCAGATTGTGATGCAATGGTAAAAGCTTGTCAGGATCATGGAGTTACATTTATGGCGGGACATGTTATGAACTTTTTTAACGGCGTGAGACATACAAAGCAGTTAATTAATGAAGGAGTAATTGGCGAAGTACTATATTGTCACTCTGCAAGGAATGGATGGGAAGAGCCACAGGAGAGTATTAGTTGGAAAAAAATCAGATCAAAATCAGGGGGACATTTATATCATCATATACATGAATTGGATTGTATTCAGTTTATCATGGGAGAGCCGGAGACTGTAACCATGACAGGAGGAAATGTTGCTCACAAAGGTGAACAGTTTGGTGATGAGGATGATATGTTATTCATTAATCTTGAATTTCCCAACAAAAAATTTGCAGTTTTAGAATATGGATCAGCATTCCATTGGCCGGAACATTATGTGTTGATTCAGGGAACTAAAGGCGCAATTCGTATTGATATGGCAAATTGTGGTGGAACACTAAAAACCAAGGCAGGTGAAGTTCATTTCTTAGTGCATGAATCCCAGGAAGAAGATGATAACCGTACTAAAATCTATCAAGGAATAGAGATGGATGGAGCAATTATGTATGGCAAGCCGGGTAAAAAACCACCGATGTGGCTTAATAGTATTATGAAAAATGAAATGAAATATTTCAATGGAATCATGCATGGAACAGTGGTGAATGATGAATTTATGCCTTTACTCACTGGCGCTGCAGCAAGATCAGCAATTGCTACAGCGGATGCATTAACTCTTTCTATTACTGAAAATAGAAAAGTAAAAGTTGAAGAAATCAAATGATAGAAGCGAGGAGAAAATGAGAAATCTAGATAAATACAGAGGTATTATCCCTGCATTTTACGCTTGTTATAACGAAGATGGTAATGTGGGCCCTGAAAGAACAAGAAGATTCACGGAATTTCTGATGGAGAAGGGTGTAAAAGGATTGTATGTAAATGGTTCCTCAGGAGAATGCATATACCAGAGTAAAGAAGAGAAAAAAATCATTCTAGAAAATGTTATGAAGGTTGCAAAGGGGAAAATTACAATTATTGCACATGTTGCTTGCAATAATACTGCAGATAGTCAAGAACTTGCTGCGCATGCAGAAAGTCTGGGGGTAGATGCAATTGCTTCAATTCCTCCAATCTATTTTCGCCTTCCTGATTATGCGATTGCTGAGTACTGGAATAATATAAGCAGTGCAGCTCCAAAAACTGATTTCATAATTTATAATATACCTCAGTTAGCCGGAGTTGAATTAAGTATGGAACTGTATGAAGAAATGTTGAAAAATCCAAATGTTATAGGAATAAAAAATTCTTCGCTTTCTGTGCAGGATATTCAGATGTTTAAAGGGGTTAAGGGTGAAGATAGTGTTATTTTCAATGGGCCGGACGAGCAACTAATATGTGGACTTACTATGGGTGCTGATGGCGGAATAGGTGGAACATATGCAGTAATGCCCGAGTTATATTTGAAAATCAAAGAATTTGTAGATTCAGGGGAGATAAAGAAAGCGCGGACAATTCAAAATGCAGCAAACAGAATTATCTATGAAATGTGTGAATGTCATGGTAATCTATATGCTGTAATGAAAGAAATTCTGAAAAGTAGTGGATTAGAGTTAGGCTCCGTAAGAAAACCACTAGTACCAATTATTGAAACAGACATGTTGCAGATTGAAAAATGTAAAAAGATGATTGATGAGGCGTTAAGTAACTTGTAATATGTTATATAGAACCGAGGAGTATTCTTTAGTTCTTCTTATTTCAAGGGAGACCGAATATGCTTATTAAAAATGTAAATATATATACAGAAGAACACGAATTTTTGCCGGGAACAATTCAAATTGTAAATGGAGTTATCCAAAAGGTAAATTTGTCAGCTGAAAATGACGCGATTTTAGCCGATGAGACAGTAATTGATGGCAATAATGCCTATGCCATACCGGGAATGATAGACATTCACTTTCATGGATGCAAAGGATATGATTTCTGTGATGGTACGAGAGAGGCATTTGATGAAATTGCAAAATATGAGGCTTCGATTGGTGTGACTGCAATTGCTCCGGCAACTATGACATTGCCGGTGGCAGAATTAGAGAATATTTTAGCTGAAGCAGCCACATATAAAAAAGAACAAGAAGTAAGTGAAGAAAACTATACAAGAGCAGACCTAGTAGGCATCAATATGGAAGGACCATTTATTAGCAAAGTAAAAAAAGGTGCACAGAATCAAAAGCATATTATTCCTTGTGATACGGCAACCTTCCGAAAATTTCAAATAGCAGCAGAAGGTTTGGTGAAATTTATTGGAATTGCTCCGGAAGAAGGAAACGCAGTAGAATTCACCCGTGATGTAAAAGACAGTGTAAACGTTTCATTGGCACACACAAATGCAGATTATGATTCTGCAAAAGAAGCTTTTCAGGTAGGTGCAAATCATGTAGTACATATGTATAATGCAATGCCGGAGTATAATCACCGTGCACCGGGTGTGATTGGAGCAGTGTTTGATAGCAATCATGTGACGGCTGAACTAATATGTGATGGAATTCATATTCATCCATCTGTAGTTAGGGCTACGTTTAAAATGCTCGGTAAAGAACGTATTATAATGATTAGTGATAGCATACGTGCAACAGGAATGAATGATGGAGTCTACACATTAGGAGGACTTGACGTAGAAGTAAAAGGAAACTGTGCGATACTTATATCCGAAGGTGTAATGGCGGGGTCGGTAACAACTCTACCGGACTGTATGCGATTTGCAGCTAAAGAAATTGGGATTCCAATGGAAACGGTAGTTGCATGCGTGAGTGAAAATCCGGCAAAACGTCTGGGAATTTTTCATAAGTATGGTTCTATTTCAGAAGGAAAGAGGGGGAATATTGTTCTTCTAGATAAAGAACTGAAACTAATATCGGTTATAAAAGATGGGATTTCACTGGATAAGTGGAATCATAGGTGACCCACTGTATGATCCAAATAGACATGCTATGAAAGCAGAAATAGAGTGGGATTGTAATGGCATGCCACATATAGTTATTTAGATTAATGTAAAGCATCAGGTTGTGCAAATACTGTACAACCTGATGCTTTTGTGGGGAAAATGAAATTACTGCGCTGCCCGGAACACAATATCCGAAAAAAACAATATTCTTATCGTAATCCCTTTGTATAAAGTCATTGGATTTGTTAATTTTAAAATGTGTGCAAAGATTTAATGGCAATATGAGGAGTTGTATATTGAGGTTCTGAAGGGGAAGTATTATGCGGGAATATAGAAGTTTTAACAAGAGTATTATTTCATTAATACTTATATTAGTTATAACCATAACTACATTATTAATAAATACCGGGGAGACTACTGCCAGTGAAATAAGCAATAGTGGTGTAACGCACGATAATGGAGTTCCGACAGATTTTTTTCAAAATGAGTTAGAATTGGATATTACAGTATGGGATCATAGGCAAGATGCTGTACATTTTCAAGCAGGAACTAATAACAATGGATTCGAGCAGGGGCTCGTACAAGATACATTGGGAAACGATGGGTTTCCTCAAGCAAGTGGTAAATCCACAGCGATAGCTTCGAATCAGTTTTTAGGTATGTATGGGAGAACTCTTTCTGATTGGTGGGATGATGATACACAAATTGCAGCAAGTTATCCGGGCCATGATGGTTGGGTGCAAAGCAGCTTGCCTAATGCTGTCGCAGCAGGGTCGATAGACAGATACAACTATGTTATAGGTAATTATCTGCAGACGGAATTTGATGACTGGGTCTATGATACAGGGTTTCACGGATGGTATAATTTCAAAGATGGAATATTTACGTACATGAACCCGATTGGTAATGGTTCGGGATATGAACATCCTACTTTAGTGGGACCAGGTTATTTTACATATAACATGTTTAATAGTTCGGATTATTTTAATAATTTAATATATCCGAGGTATTTACACGAAATTGATAATATGAATGAAACCGGTAGTGATGACAGAGATGCGACAGGTTTGTATTTTAGATATATGAGTTATAACACGATACAAGGAAGCAGCAGCATTCTGGGAGATGATACAGCCTTTAATGCTGCGTTTAGTGCGCCATCCTACTATGATAATACTTCAGTGCTGGGTGTGGATTTTACGATATTCACATCAGGTACATTTCCAAACTACAATACGGCTAACAAGGATTTTTATAGCAAAAAAGAGGAAACACAAGATGAGAATCTTGTATTAGAGCCAATGGATGGTAAGTTAACATTAAAATATAACACTACCACAGAAGTATATGAGTATGATAGTGATAATAATAGTTATGGTACCAATCAGATTACCGGTTTTTTTCCTCTAAATGATGGAGATGATGGTGTTGAGTTGAATGATACGAGTTATCAGGACGTGGCATCAGAATTTAGTAATGGAGATATGACAATTGGATTACAGGAATATCTTAAAATAGAAGGTACAGATGGTTCTTCCACGTGGACTAGATGGGAAGGTGACGCTTGGACAGGTGAGCTTTATAAAGATGATAAGGGAAATGACATGAATTTTCACTTCACTATGAAAGGCTCAGGTAAGTTTACTTTTTTAGGTGAAGATGAGACATTTACATTTTCCGGAGATGATGATTTCTGGTTGTTTATTGATGAACAACTTGTGATTGATTTGGGAGGTGCGCACGGAGGAGTAACTTGTACAGCTACATTTAGGTCAGATGGTACGATAGATATATCAGATATTTACGATGAAGATGGAGTTGAAAAATTAGCGGATGCGACAACGAAGGATTTGGGACTAGTTGTAGGTGAGACATATGATTTGGATTTCTTTTATGCAGAGAGACACACGGATAAGTCTGACCTTGCACTTGGTACAAATCTTCAATATGATAGATTCAATGTTGATAAAGAAGGAACGTTAAATGAAGAAGGAACGGAAGTAACATATAAAATCGAAGTTACAAATGAGATGGAAGATACACCGATGACGATAACCAAGATATCGGACTGGATGAATACGGGTATAGCATTTTCTTCAACGGGAGATTTTATAGATGTGAGTGCGATAGGGCTTGAATACTCTATAGATGGAAATGATCCCTGGAACCCGGTTGCTCTAAATCCTCCCGGTTCGCTTTCGGATAGCTTCGATGTTCTATCTCTTTATTCCACGGATGATGAAGGTAATCCGGCACCGGGAATAGATGTTGATGCCGGTGAAACTATATATTTCCGATATACATATACTGTTACTGAAGATGATGAGCTTGCCGGTTCGCTGTATAATAAATTTGCAGTAACGACTAAGAATCCGGCTTCTTCGGATGCATATGTAGGTCGCGGGGATGATGTCATTGATTTGACTGAAATCGAATTAGACAAGAAAGTCGCACAATATGACGAAGGACTAAGTGCCGCACTGAATGGACACGAGTTTAGTGATGAGAGGATAGCACTTAAGTCGGGTGAGAAAGCAATATTTTCAATTGAACTAAAAAATACAAGCACTGAGTTAGATAAAGTAGTAGGACAAGAAGACTTAATTGATATATTGACGTATCCTGATGGTGTTACAGATAAGAAAACATCATTTGTTGACAGCAATGGATCCCCTATTTTATTTCCAATTAATATCCCCAAGGATGAAAGTGTTACTATATACTTCATAACAGATGAAAATGTGGATACGGGATTATATGTTAATGTGGTTACCCTAGACAAGGAAAGTGATAGTGCCGAGTATATAGTATATGATGGACCAACAATTACAACTAAGGCAGTAGAAACAAGCAAATACTCTGAGGGTGTTGTGACTATTAATGATACGGTGACCTATTATGGTCTGGATGAAAATGAAACGTATATAGTTAAAGGTGTCCTTAAGGATAAAGTTACGGGGGAATCGTGTCTTGACGCAGAAGGAGAAGAAATAGTTGGTACAGCTATTTTTGTACCGAGTGAGGGCGGCAGCGGAAGTGTGAAGGTAACTTTCACATTCGATAGGTATATTTTTAAAACGACGACATCAGTGGTTGTTTTTCAAGAGGTATACCTCTTAAGTAATCAAAACCCGGAAGATATAATAGCATCACACAAAGATCTGGAAGATGAAGATCAAACTGTAGAAGTTGTAATACTTTTTGAAATACCTGAACTTGGTGGTATGGGGAGCACAAGATATATAGTGATTGGACTGATTCAGATGGTATTAGCTTCAACAATCTTTATTTTCAGAATGTATAGAAGAAGAAAGCAGAGCCGCTAGGCTCTGTTTTTTGATTCCCATAAGGTGTCACAACAATTGTAACATTATAACTCAAAAACGTCCTAAAAAAGAACCTTGACTATTCGCCCATGGATAGTATATAGTAATATCAACAGAACCCAACACGCCTCTCAACGATGCGGACCATGTTGGGTCATTTTATTTGGAAAGTTGTATGATAATTGAAGAGGTAATACACATGAACAATCTAACCAAATTAATCAAAGACGAGATGAAACCTGCACTAGGAGTTACTGAACCCGGTGCTATTGCATATGCCGCTGCAAAAGCAAGGGAATATACAGAGGGAGATATACAAAGCATTAGTATTTCGCTTAATAGTGGAATATATAAGAATGCATTTACATGTGGGATACCAAATAGTACACAAGTTGGTAATAAATTTGCCGCAGCACTTGGCGCAATAGCAGGAGATGCAAGTAAAGGACTTGAAGTGCTGGAGGATGTTACTAAAGAAGATAATGGCAATGCTAAAAAGCTCATTGACGAAGGGAAAGTGACTGTCAAGTTACACGAGATTAGTAGTGAAATATACATAAGCGCAGAAGTAAGGACTCAAGATTACACTGCAGCGGTTACTATTGATGATGCTTCGCACACCAATATTTCGAAAATTACAGTAAACGGCAAAGAAAAATACAAAAATAAGAAAGGTGAATCAGAGGACCGGTCTAATAGCCGGAATGAAGCCTTAATTCACAAATATACGTTAGGTCAATTGCTTGATTATGCCAAAACGATTGATATCAGCGAAATAAGCTTTATAGAAGAAGCATATGAAGTGAATTACGAGCTATTCAAAGAGAGCTTAGATAATCCCGGATGTATATTCGCAAAACAACTCCTAGAGATAAACGGTGGGAGTATTATATCAGAGAATGAACAGACTACAGCTTCATTACTTTGTAATGCTACGATAGAAGCCCGAGTATTAGGACTTGATAAACCTGCGATGATTATTTCGGGGTCAGGTGTTCACGGAATAATGGCTACTATGCCATTACTTGCTTCTTATAGAGTGAACAAGTATAGAGATGAAAAACTAATTAGAGCGACGGCACTTAGCTATTTGATCTGCATGTATATTAAAGAATATTCCGGAAAGCTCTCGGCTCTTTGTGGATGTGCACTGGCAGCAGGTACGGGCATGGCCTGTGGATTAGTCTACTTAAAAGACGGAAGTCTTGATATGGTGAAACACACCATTAATAATATGGCAAGCAGCATCACGGGAATGATTTGCGATGGCGGAAATCAGGGCTGCATCATGAAAGGAATCACTACTGTTGATACTGCTTATAAGGCCGCTGATTTTGCAATAAATGGTATATACATTGATGATATACACGGAATTAATGCCACTACAGCAGAAGAAACCATGAGGAATATGGGTCTTATTTCCGCACCGGGAATGACCAAAACTGAAGAGACAATCATAGATATATTGAAATCAAAAAAGTGAAGTCATTTCTAATTCTCTTCTAATAATTCGTCTGTTATAATGAGTCTAAGGAGAGTGTGACCATGAGACTACTTATTGCAGAAGATGATTTGGATTTAACATTATTAAGCAAGAATTCTCCGACTTCTAAAGTGGTGAGATGAATTGCAGATATCGCCATATCTGTTGCGAAAGGCACTTAGTACTAGAATATAAATTCTACCATAAATTCACTATAAATTCACGATGAATTAGATGAATTAGATGAATTAGTTTCCAATTAGTTTCCAAAAATAAATACGATTTACGAAAAAAGAACACTTGTTCCCGCGGTGAAAATATGATATAATATAATCAGTCGATAGAGGAGAGGGGGCTGATTATAATCATGAATACGGATAAAAATGCACATTCAGTTTTTTTGTTGCACTATCATCTAGTTATGGTAGTGAAGTATCGTCGGAAGGTGATTGATAAGAATATATCTGATAGAGCAAAAGAAATATTTCTATACATAGCTCCCAGATATGGAATTACTCTTGAAGAATGGAATCACGATGTAGATCATGTTCACGTTTTGTTTCGAGCACGGCCTAAAAGTGAGCTTAGTAAGTTTATAAATGCATATATAGAAAGCCAGGGTGAAAAATGATAAATAGAGCTTTCCGATTTCGTATTTATCCAAATAGTGAACAGCGTATACAACTGGCTA
>JBKEBP010000188.1:0-5232 GCA_047973235.1 Suipraeoptans sp.
TATTTAATGTACATGCAAGTCCAAGTCCAATACCAAATACTGCTCTTGATGCAAATAGGAGTGTAAAGTTGTCTGATAAAAATGGTAGAAAACCCACTATCCCTGAAATAAAACCTGCAAAAATCAACAACTTTTTCTTACTAATTTTGGTAACCAATCCTCCGGAAGCTAGCGCAACCACCATAGAAAGTAATGCCGGTGCACTTATAAGCATCTGTACCAGGCTCCTACTTACTCCGACATAGTGCTCCTCTATCTGTCCAAGGACAGGAGAAACACCATATTGTAGTCCCTGGATGAAAGATATTGCTACAATTGCAATTATTATTTTGATTTTTTCTTTCTTTGCCAAACTGATACGCCCTTTCTAGAATGCCTTTTCTAAGATACATATCACCTGTTCTTTTGTTACATTCTGACGTGGATTAAATCCAAGTACAGGTTCATTTAACACATCATCAGCCAGCATATCAAAATCCTGTTTTTTTATTCCTTGTTGTGAAAGAGTTTGGATATTTAATGCTTTTGTTAAGCGTAGTAATTCTCTTGCTACAAGATATTTATCCTTATCTATATCACCTGAAATCTCAAGACCCATAACCTTCGCTAAATCCCGCATTTTTTCCGGACACGCCTGGGCATTAAAATCCATTACATATGGTAATACGGTGGCATTAGCCATTCCATGCGCCAAATGAAAATGTGCACTCAACGTATGTGCAATTGCGTGAACCATTCCCAGATCAGCATTTGAAAACCCAAATCCTGTAATAATACACCCGAGCATCATGGCTTCTCGAGCATCCATATCCGCTCCGTTTTCTATTACCTTTTCTATATTGTTATAAATAAGTTCCAACCCTTTTAACGAGTTATACTCAGTAAGAGGTGTAGCCCTATTAGAAATGTAACTTTCTACTGCATGTGTTATTGCATCCATTCCGGTAGCTGCTGTTACAGATGCCGGCATAGTTTTAGTGAACTCGGGATCTGCTATAACATCCGAAGGAGTAATCTTGTTATCAATAACTACATACTTTATTGTCTTTTCTGTATCTATAAGTGCACTCACATTAGTAATCTCACTCGATGTTCCGGCCGTTGTCGGTACTGCAATAAGTGGATAAACGTCATTTTTTACCATACCAACGCCACCATACTCACTGATTGTACCGGGATTTGTCATCAGTACATTTATAGCCTTTGCTAAATCAATACTGCTCCCTCCTCCAACAGCAACAAAGCCTTCAACATTTTCATTCTTTGCAAGTAATGCACCTTCTTCTACAATCTCATTAGTAGGGTTTGGTATAACCTTATCAAATATTACGGTTTCTACATTTGTTTCTTTTAAAACCCGAAGAATCTTTTCAGATATCCCGGCCATTTTCACTCCATAGTCATATACAATCATAATTTTTTTCATTTTATAACTGTTTAGTATTCTCGGTAACTCTTTCACAGCACCTTTTCCAAAAGTAATATTACCTTTAACAAAAAAATTGTAACTCATCCTTTTTACTCCTATCTTTAAAATTCAAATCCTTGAAATTTACTTTCTCCTGTATAAACTTTTGCATCTTCTTGATCATCTAGAACTCTAACTGCTCCTGATGCCATTGCTTCCATCTCGAACTCGCCCGGGTACACTTTAATGGGTGCAATCCAATCACAAGTATCTGTTATTTTCTCTACAAGATCCTTGTCTCTAGCCATGCCTCCACTAAGTAATATTGCTTCCGCTTTTCCTCCAAGCACAACCGCCATGGAACCAATGCACTTTTCAATCTGATAAATCATCGCATCCCATATAAGCTGTGAATACTTATCTCCGGAATCAGCTTGTTCTACTACTTTTATTGCATCAGATGTATTTAAGTGACTTACAAATCCTCCACTTCTCGTACAAAGTTTCTTAACCTCTGACACATCTTTACCATTAGCATATTTAAGTAAATCGGATACCGATACACTACCACATCTTGTAGGTGCCATTGGACCCTCACCACCCACAATGTCAAATCCATCAATCATCTTACCCTTACTATGTGCCGATATAGAAATACCTCCACCTATATGACATATAATCAAATAACACTCCTCATAGTTTTTTCCATTTTCAGCAGCATATTTAATTCCCGTTTCCTTTAGATTAAGCGCATGTAAATGGACGTTCCTATAAACTCCTTTTATTCCTGTTATCCTTGCTACATCTTGCAATTCATCTACATCAGGAGGATTAACAACAAAAGACGGCACTTTATAGCTCTTTGCAAAATCATATGCAAGTCTTGGTCCGAGCATCGCAGGATGCTGAACACCATTTGCACCCTCAGATGCATGTTTTAATATCAACTCATCTATTGCATACGTGCCACCCTCCATTGATAACAGTCCTCCACCTCGCCCTACAACTGCATCAATATTAGTCATATCTACTTTATCCTCAGCTAGAAGGCCGAAAATCATATCTCTACGATAAGGGAACTGTTCTGAAATCGTCGCATAAGTATCCAACTGCTTCGCATCATGACTGACATTTTTTGAATATATCTTTTCTTCACCGTCGAATAATGCTATCTTCGTTGATGTTGAGCCCGGGTTTATTGTAAACACTTTATATTTTTTCATATTGTCTTACGCTCCTGCCCTTATGACAAGCATTGCTACATTACCCAACATTTCATCTACCGGAGCACTTCTGGAAAAATCACAAACCGGTTGTGCAAATCCTTGTAATACCGGGCCATATGCGTTTGCATGTCCAAATATTTGTATCATCTTTACTCCTATATTGCCTGCATGAAGATTTGGAAATATCAATATGTTAGCTTTACCGGCAACCTCACTCTTTCGGTTTACCTTCTTAGATGCTGTTGTCGGGATAATAGCTGCGTCTAGTTGGAACTCTCCGTCTATCTTTATATCAGGTCTTATAAGCTTCACTTTATTAATAGCCTCTCTTACAACATCAATTGACTCATGTTCAGAACTTCCGTCTGTTGAAAATGAAAGCATTGCTACTCTAGGCTCCCATCCTAATATACTCATTGCCGTATCTGCAGATGCTATAGCGATGCCTGCAAGATCGTTTGAATCCGGCTGTGCCGTTATTGCACAATCCGCTAAACCGATTAAACTTCCTTCCGAGCCTTCAAAACCGGGGATTTCAGCTATCCCAAGACTCGATACACTCTCGACCCCCTCTTGCATGCCAACTATACTTATAGTTTCAAATATCACATCCCCTGTTGAGTATTCTTTACCTGCTGCTACACCATCAACTTTATTCATTTTTAGCAGAAACAATCCACAACGAACCGAATCCTTTGACTTTCTTATTACGGACTTCTCTTTAAAATCCGAATGTCCGGCAATATATTCGCTAGCTAGGGCAATTCTATTCTCCTCTAATCCATTGTCAAAATACTCGAACCCTTTAGTCGATACGTCATGTTGCTTTGCAAGTTGTTCAATCTCTTCACATGCGCCTATCAATACAGGTGTCCCTATAGCACTGCTAACCATTTTTTCAGCTGTCTTCAGTATGTCAATATTACTTGGCTCAGGAAATGCAATTCGTTTAGGTGCCTTACTTGCTCTTTCTATCATATTGTTAAGAAATTCATTCATAATACCCTCCAAGGCTACTCTTCTTCAAGTAATTCAGCAACGTATTCAACTGCATCTTTAAATGTCTTTGCACGCTTAAATCCCAAATATGGAACCTCTACGTCGAACTCATCCTCTAGGAATGTCGTCATTTGTGAATAGTGCGCTGATTTCGGATTCAGTGTTGCAAATTCTGTATTTTCACTTAATGTATCCGGCGTAACCTTCCATATTTCGCATGCTCTTTCAATTATTTTACTTAAAATATCTTCTTTCATTTTCTATCTCCTCCTAAATATGCTTATCTAATGATGATATCGCCATCTTGAAATCTTGGTGGAATAACGGGAATCTGCAAGAATGATTCATATGCTCCACCTGTGTAAATGATGTGGTTTCCTTTGTTATCAGTATCCCATCTAAGTGGTTCAAACCAGTCATCCCTTACATATCTACCTGCAACTTGTACTCTTATATGCTGACCTTTGTGCCAGAATCTACTTGTTGGTGCTATTTCAATATCAACCGGAACAATCTGGCCTTCTTCCAACTTCTCATCTACTGTATGCGCCTGAACAGGACAGTAGTCTGTAGAAAGCTTTTCATCTAACTTTCTCCTTGAGGCACGCATCTTACCCCATACTCCAGGATGATTTGCGCCGAAAAGTGTAATTGGAATATGTTCTCCGGTAGTGCTTAGCTTCTGAATGTTAACGAAAATATCCATATCATTGTAACTCTCAGCTGCTACATAAAGTCTAAGCTTCATATACCCCGTTAGCTCTGTATCTTCTTTAAACCTATAGTCAAATGTAACTTCTCCTGATGTACTGTCATACTTAATATTTGATTTATCAAGTAATGGCTCTTCGCACATGTTTTGATCTTGTGCGTTTAAGTATAGCTTTTTATACTCTGTTCTCTTAAGCGGGAATGCCTCTTCGCAGCGATTGTCATCATAGTTAAAAACACCAACATCTTGTACTTCCAGCCTTACTTTAGGAGTTAGTTCCCAGCCGTTTCTCTCCATCTTTAAATATCTTGCAAAGAACTTTTCGAGGTCCTCAAGATTTTTATTGCTATATGCATCCGGCCATTCAAAAGCTCTGTGTGCTCTCATCCATTTCTTACGTGATTTACACTTTCTAAATGCATTAAATGAGCCTCGCAAATGGAAATGATTCCAACATGCCGTCTGATAGACCGGTATTGTAACTGCTTTAAAATCCGGTTCCTTATCTTTCCAATATGCAACATTGACAAAAGGAAATTTCTCAATATTATCCGGAGTACTATCCATATAATTAGGTCCACATGCTTCTTTCATTACATATCTAACAAATGAGTGTGCCGGTATTCCACCCTCACATAAGGACTCTCTATACATATCTGTAGTAGATTCCCATGGTGCAATACATTCTAGGTGCGGTGGCTTTTGTGATGCAATTCTCCACTGTGTCATTGCCACACAACTATTGCCGGACAATCCTACTTTTCCATTACACCAATCCTGAGTTGCTGCCCACTCAATAAAATCATATCCATCCAAACCGTCTTGTGTACCAAATTGAACAAAATCACCATCTGAATGTCCAATCCCTCTCGGATCTACATTGGCAA
>JBKEBP010000247.1:0-45322 GCA_047973235.1 Suipraeoptans sp.
ATGTTTATTAAAAATTAAAAAAGCCTTTACCAGACTCGATTTCGGGCTATTTGTTATACATTTGTGTCAAAATAATAAGCATCAAATATCTCTTTTGCTTCATCCGATAATACAAACTCATAAAATGACTTGGCTGCATCAATCTGAGTATCACTTGCCTCTTCATTCTTAACTAAGCATATGGGATAAATAACATTTCCTGTTAAGTCATAGCTAACTTCTTCTAATATCTGAACATCATCTTCATATCCGTATGTATCTGAATAGTAAGTTGTTCCAACCTCACAAGATCCTTCAGTGACAGCTATTAACACTTTACTTACATTATCCTGCTCACTTATTTCAACCCCACCAAGTGCCGTTGAAACCTGCTCTGTTGTAATTTCTGCAACATCATCAACTTCTTCTAAGATACCCATGTTAACAAGTGCCTGACGAGTGTACTTACCAACCGGAACGCTTCCGCCTGCAAGAGCTATACTCTGTGCATTTTGAAGGTCTGATAACCCTGTAACTGAAGTTCCGCTATCCTTTAGTGTAAGAACCACTACTTGATTGTTAACTACATTTGCTCTTGTTCCATCCTCAATTAATCCATCCTCTTCAAGTGTGTCCATTTGTTTCTGTGCCGCCGAAAAGAAAATGTCACATTCATAACCTTCCTGGATCTGTGTTAACAGAGTTCCTGAACTATCAGCATTATAAATTATCTTGACATTTGGATTTGATTCGTTGTATCTTTCTGCAATTTCCGTCATCACCGTGTTAAGACTCGCTGCTATAAACACCTGAATCTCTACTTCTTCATCCTGTGTGGTATCCGTACCCTCATCTGTTGATTCACTGCTTGAACATCCTGCAAATACTCCTGCGGATATCATTATTAGTACCATTACTGCTGCAATCCTCTTTTTCATGTTTCCTCCTTCTTTCCTCCGTCCAACCATTTTAGCGCTTTACCTTGTCAAACTCCTCCGCATTCATCTTGAGTTCCTTTTAGAATGCCAAGTCCATGGGGTAATTCCGGCAAAATATACTCCAAAGTTTCTCTTACCGCCTTAGGGCTGCCGGGTAAGTTTATAATCAATGTCTTATTTCGGAGCCCTGAGACTCCTCGACTAAACATTGCCCTATGTGTGATGGTCATTGAATACGCTCTTATTGCTTCTGCGATGCCATTTGCCATCTTATCACAGACACTCATCGTTGCTTCCGGTGTGTTATCTCTATCCGAAAATCCGGTTCCACCGGTCGTAAGTATCAAATTAACCTGTCTCTGATCAGCTAGTCTGCACATGCTTTTTTCTAAACTCTCTCTATCATCTGATAAAAGCAATGTTTCGATTACCTTATATCCATTTTCTTCCAGTAGGTTTTTAATTGTGGGACCACTTATATCCTCACGTTCTCCTCTGAAACCTTTATCGCTAAGAGTAATTACTGCTGCACTAAATCTTTTATCAGATATGGAAAGCAATGTGACCTCATCTCCAACATGTATCTCTCCACCCGTAATTACTTCTGCAAAAATACCTTCTCTTGGCATAATACAATCGTTCATTTTTTCATATATTTTACAGTGATTGTGACAATCTTTACCTATCTGGGTTATTTCAATTACAGCCTTTCCCACTTGCATCCGACTACCAACAGGTATTTTTCCAAGATCATAACCCTCAATTATTAAATTTTCTCCAAAAGCTCCAAATGGAACATCTGCACCTCTAGCTCTAAAGTCTTCTATTTTCTCAAAAGAAAGCAGACTTATCTGGCGATGCCACTTGCCACCATGCGCATCTCCTCTAATCCCGAAACCTTCTTCTATATATGCATCCTTGACTTCACTCTTTTGTATTCCACGCTGATCACTTATACAAATTCCAAGAATTGTCCCCATTTTCAACCTCCTATTTGAGCCATTGGTGCTTCTTCAGTCATTACTTCTGGTGCCTCAAAGCAGTGTTCCCCCGGCTTACTAAGTATTGCCCTTTCTACTGCCTCCTTAAGAAGTTCATCCTCATGTTCATTCTGCGACCTCAATATCTCTCGCAAATCTATAGCTTCTCCATAACAAAGACATGGCTTTAATTGTCCTGTAGCAGTTAATCGTATTCGATTACATTCATCACAAAATTTCGCATGAATGGCACTAATGAAACCAATACTACCTTTAAATCCGGTAATGTTATAATATGCTGCAGGTCCATTACCATGGCGTCTCAAGTCTCTAGTTGTCTTCACATATCTATCTTTAAGTTTATTTAGAATTTCTATGTTTGATACCACGTTAAAGTCTTTACCATAACCTATCGGCATCATTTCAATAAATCTTACATCCACGGGATAGTCCCTCGCCAGCAATATAATGTTTTCCCATTCATTATCATTGATTCCTGTAATTAGAACCGTATTTATCTTAATAGGAATATGTGTCTTCATTGCTTGCTTGAACCCACATAGTACTTCACTAAGTGAATCGTTGCCCGTTATTCTCTTATATATAGCCTCATCGACTGAATCAAGGCTTATATTAATACCATCTATACCGCTTGCCATTAATTCATCCAGATGCTCTGTAAGCATTACTCCGTTTGTGGTTAGAGTAACGGTTTCAATACCATGCAATTTTTTTATAGAAGCTACTAAGTCAGTACAGCCTCTTCTTGCTAATGGTTCACCACCGGTAATTTTAATATTTTTAATTCCATTAGATACCGCCGCCTTACAGACCTTGATTATCTCTTCAAATGTCAAAATATCATCCATAGACATCTTCTCAATACCATCAGGCATACAATATTTACATCTCAGATTGCAACGGTCGGTTATTGAAATTCGCATGTAATCAATATTTCTTCCCTGTTTATCATTCATGGTAATCTCCACTTTTCCCACCGGATTTACTGTGTAGATGGATATCATTCATAATCATGTTCTTATCAATCGCTTTACACATATCATAAATCGTTAATAGTGAAATATTAACTCCTGTAAGTGCCTCCATTTCTGCACCGGTTTTACCCGTGGTTTTAACAATACACTTAGCTTCTATTTCGCTCACTTCTTCAAATAAGCTAAATTCGATTTTTACACTTGTAATCAA
Organism: Suipraeoptans sp.; assembly: GCA_047973235.1. Lineage (GTDB taxonomy): Bacteria > Bacillota > Clostridia > Lachnospirales > Lachnospiraceae > Aequitasia. The sequence goes on from JBKEBP010000247.1 coordinate 3,104, forward strand.
AAGTACATGACAAAGTGGAGTCAGTTCAGAGGTTTTCTTTGCTCCCATAATACCGGCAACTCTGGCAACCGCTAGTACATCGCCTTTTCCAACCTCTCTGGTCTTGATTTTCGAAAAGCATTCTTTGCTCATCTTAATTCTACCGATGGCACATGCTTCTCGCTTCGTTTCCTCTTTATCACTAATATCAACCATAATAGCATTTCCATTATTATCAAAATGTGTAAATTCCATATGTTAAACTCCTTTTCCGAATCCGCAATTTGGGAATATACATGTTTCACATGATAAGCATAAACCACCTCTCCCAAGTATTGTAAAATCCTCTTTTTTTAATTTTTCATCTGCCATAACTCTTGGAAGAACCAAATCAAAAATAGTTCTGCCTGCATACATAACACAACCCGGAAGTCCCATTACAGTAATTTCCTTATCCTCTTTATTTTTTAAATAACCCATGAGGAACATTGCTCCGGGTAATACTGCTGCACCATAGGTCACAATATCCGTCCCGGCGTTTTTTATCGCTAGAGGTGTGCGATCATCCGGATCCACACTCATGCCACCGGTCAAAATAATAATGTCCGCATCTTTCTCAGACGCTTCTAAAATAGCTTCTGTTATCATTTCATTGTCATCATTACAGACCGTATGCTTTATAACTTCAGTCGGAAACTCGGACAATTTGTCTGCAATGACCGGAGTAAATGCATCCGGTATAAGCTTTTTATACACTTCACTTCCGGTAGTTATTATTGCTACCTTCTTTTGCTTATATGGAAGAATCTGAAAAATAGGGCTCTCACCGGCTGCTTTTTTCGCATTCTCCATCTTTTCCTTTTCTATGACAAGGGGAATAACTCTTGTTCCCGCAAGCTTTTCTCCTTTTTTTACCGGAATATTAGTATGGCGTGATGCTATCATCATTTCTCCCAAAGAATTAATTAGATTTAGCTTCTTTACATCTATCTTTAGAACTCCGTCCGTATCTGCGATTAACTCAATTTTGCCCTCTTTTATCTCTGAGCCGTGCATATAATTACCCTTACAAATGTCATACAAAATCACAGCTGCTTCATCTTCATGCAGCTTACTTTCATCAGATTCCCAAACATATAGATTCTCTTTCCCTATGCTCAAAAGTAGATCTATATCTTCTTCACGGACAACATGACCCTTTCTAAATATTGCATCCTTAATTATGCCGCGCTTTATTTGAGTAATGTCATGACAGAGCACATGACCAACTGCGTCTTTTGTTTTTATTAATTTCACTATATTTCCTCCAAAAGTTTGACTTTGTTTCTTTCTAATAATATGATTAGTATAAATTTAAAAGAAAGTAGGTAACTAATGTGATATCTGCCATTTTGTTGGCCTCCGGTTATAGCAGGCGCCTTAACGGTAATAAATTATTACTCGATTTTAGAGGGAAACCAATTATTGAGCATACAATGCGTTCTATCTCATCTTGTAATTTTGATCTAAAATTGTTGGTTACCCGAGACAATACCTTCTCCATGCTCTCAGGTAAGTATGGTTTTCAAGAACTTATAAATACTCAGGCCCATGTGGGGCAGTCTGCCGGAGTTCGATTAGGAACCTTAAATACACAAGTAGACTCTTCGCTTATGTTCTTTGTTGGTGACCAGCCACTTCTTGGTTCCGATATTATAAATCAGCTTTTACATGAGAGTCGGTCAAATCCGGATAAAATAATTGTTCCTAAAATAGATAATCGTGGACGAAGCCCCGTTATCTTCCCTCCTTCTCTAAGAGCTGAAATCTTAAATATAAGTGGTGATATGGGGGGTCGTTCTGTAATTTCAAAGTACCCTACCCTTGTTCATAGCGTTTATTTTAGCGATCCACTACCTTTTTCAGATATTGATACACCTGGTGACTATGATGTGCTTCGCTCGCTTGACCAGCCTTTATAGTCTTTATTTTCTCATGCCTGTTTTTATTATCCAAATATAAATACGCTTCGAGTACTGCACCTCCCAGGCTACGTGCTTTATCAGATATGCTATATACTTCTTCTTTAGAAAGTCTTCTGGGATCAATATCTGCTGATTTGAGTCCCTTTTTAACTGTTGTACCTTCTTCTATCAATCCTCTTATTAATCCGTCAAATGGTGCCACTACCACAATATCACTTACTGTGAAAACAGGTTGGCCTTCGCATACCCAATCGCCTATTTTAACCATGTGTTTAACAGTCCCATCATTTGGTGCATGCATTACTCTTAGACTGCTTTGACCACCTATATTTCCCGGGGTCCCCGTATTTGGCAGTGCCTCACCCTCAAAAATTATTTGTCCAAGTGAATGCCCTCTCATGGTTTCTATTACAACATCCACATCTTTCCCGGCACTAAATCCCGGACCCATTCCTATAGTAATCGGTGCCATATTACGATTAGTGCCAATATTTCTCTTTGCAATAATCGCATCTATTACAGCAGCAGGTTTAATAACCTTAATAGAGCTTGCCGAAGGGTCAACTATAATTGGAACTATGCCTTCCTCCCAGCACTTCTCCAGATTATTGAATGAACATTCCACATGCCTTGCCGTAATATCTTCTACTTTAGAGGTTCCCTTCGAGATAGCTGTTGATAAAGCAACTTGTCTGCGGATTGTGGTTGGCTGCATCGTTTCAAGCGCATATATCCGATATCCGGCTCTAACAAACTTCTGTATAACACCTGTCGCCAAATCTCCTGCACCACGAATACATATTATTTCTTTGTCTAGTATAGAGCTCGTCTTCTGCATAGACTATACCGTCCTTCCTTAAATGAACCCATTGCAATCAAATCCAACTTTGAAGCAAACTTATTCGGAAGTGCTTCAATTACCTCTTGAACTAACTTTTCAGATGTCTGATCTTCTATTTTATTGAAAAAAACTATCTTTCTTCCTTCTGAACCTTTAAACATGCCTTTTGGATGACTTATCCAAGTTGCTATGTCACTACTTGTTATCACATCCTTATCAATACTATCATCTGATTTTTTAATCATGCCTAGTAATTCTCTAATCCTTAATGTGTTCGTTTCACTAAATAAATTCCCAATCTCGTTCACAGTTACAATCCCAATATTACAGGTTGCATATTTCGGTATACACGGTTCATTATCCAGGTATCCCTTAAGCGAAAGGCCTCTTGACCCATCCGCTTCAATAACAGTGTAATGGTAAGCCTTACTTAATTGGTTTAATCCATCATATGAAATTGCTGTACATTTATTCTTTTCATTTATCTCACCATACACAAATGTACGGCCGTACTTTGCATCTTTTTTTAGTGCTTGATTCTCTGTATAAATGAACTCAACGTCCTCATCTTTCTTTGGAAGCATCATTTTAGTCGTTGTTGTTAATAGCACCTTGCTTTGTTTTAGTTCTTCTCCTAATCTGTAAAGACACGAGGTCTTACCCCCTGCTCCTGAAATAGTAATAATATCATTTTTAGTTATTCCAAGAACTTCAGACAAATTGATGTTATCGTTCATGACTTCTTTGAAGACATCCTTCGCATATTCTTTTATTTTCACTTCAGCTGCTCTATACCTTTTCATCAGCATGTAGCCCTCACGGGTAATACGGCAACCTCCACCACTTTTGCCACCTTGTTTCCGAGTAACAAGCGGAGAACCCAACTGCTTCTCGGCTGTATTGAGAATCTTCCACGCTTTCGAATATGAGATTCCCGATTGCTTACATGATTCCTTTATAGATCCGGTTGCTTCAAGCCCTTCCAAAATAACCATTACTCCCGGACCAAAAAACACCTTGTCTATCTTGGCGCGTACTGTAATGACCGGTAATATATCTCTTTTATTAGAGTACATATGCTTCCCCCTCGTCGAGTTATTTTTAAAAACAACTCCATTCGTATTTATATAGAGTTCCAGAATTGAAACTCTATTTGTATTTAATATTATATCTTAACTTTTATTTTTTGTCTGCTTCTATTTTTTGTCTGCTCTTATTTTGATTAATTCTGCTGCTATACTCACAGCTATTTCAGTTGGAGTCTCTGCACGTATTTCAAGTCCTATCGGAGTATAGCACCTATCTATCTCGTCTTGTGTAAAGCCTCTTTGCCTTAACTCTTTTGAAACAAAGGCTATCTTTTTCCTGCTCCCCATAATACCAATATATGAAATATGTTTAGCTAATGCCCATGCTTGTACCTCTAAATCATACTGATGTCCACGTGTCATACTTATTACATAATCATTCTCACCGATATTAATATAATTGTCAATATTTTCAAAATCACCCAGTATTACTTTCTTGGCTGCCGGAAAATCCTTTGGATTAGAAAATTCTTCTCTGTCATCAAATACAACACAGGTAAAATCAACATTTGATAAAAGTGATACCACTTCTCTTGAAACATGTCCACCACCAAATATGTAGACGCACTCAGAGCTTATCAGTTTTTCATGAAACATGAAGCTTTCAATACCTGAGCTTCCCTTTATATCCTCAGAATTAAATACCTTCATTGTCCACGATGCATCTCGTGGCATACTAATAATCAAATCAGTATCTCGAACATCTTCTATTCGCTTTAAGATTTGATCAATTACTTTTATATTACCTGTCGAATCATCCATGTAGTAAAAGCTAAGCTTAACACTTCCACCGCACACCATTCCCGTTTCTGCTGCTTCACTAATACCTAAATCATAAGACCGTATCTCACTGCTTTTTGAATCCAACAATTCCAGCGCTCTATTAACAGCCAAATATTCCATCCTACCACCACCAATGGTTCCTTGATGGCCTGACAGTTTACTTACCCACATCTTTGCGCCCTTTTCTCTAGGTGTAGAGCCCTTAAAGTCAATAATAGTAACTAGGATTGCTTCTTTGTTAGTTAACAACTCTTCTTTGAGTGATTTGAAAAACTCCTTCATATGCCTCTTTCTCTGGAAATATACTTTCCTTTATACGTCTTTATTGGTATTTCATTCTTCGCGGCCAGCTCACCCCTAAGGTATACCCGCTCAGCTATTCCATAGACCTTAGTTCCCTCAAATGGGTTATAGTCACATGCTGATTGTTGATTTGCATCCAGCGTGCGGACTGCATCTTTATCCCAAACGACTATATCCGCGTCACTTCCCGGTTGCAGTGTGCCCTTACGTGGATACAACCCATATAATTTTGCAGCGTTTTCTGATAAAAGTGAACACATTTCGTTCTCGGAAATTTTCCCTGCCTTCACACCATAAGTATATATTAAAGCTGCTCTATTTTCTACCCCCGGCATTCCACAAGGTATTTTGGTAAAGTCGTCTAATCCCGCTTCCTTTTGCTTTAGCGTAAAACTACAATGATCCGTCCCTATCGTCGAAATATCACCATTACCAAGTGCCGACCATAGTATTTCATTATCATTCCTTGTTCTAAGTGGTGGTGAAATAACGTATTTCGCACTCTCAAAATCACGTAATTCATATTTGCTTTCATCCAATAGCAAATATTGTGGGCATGTTTCTACAAACACACTTTGTCCACGTTTCCTTGCATTCTTTATCACTTCTAAGCCTCTCGCCGTACTTAGATGCACTATCATAACCGGTACATCTACTAATGATGCGATTTCAAGCAATCTGTCAATAGCTTCTGCTTCTGCTTGCTTTGGCCTGGTTCTCGGATGGGAATCCGGTGACAAATGTCCTGCTTCTTTTTCTTCCTCTACAAGTGCGTCTATAAGCTCTCTGTTCTCACAATGAACTCCTACAAGTCCACCTACCTCTTTCATTTTACACAACGCTCTATAGATATCTCCATCATTCAAATACATCGCATCATATGTCATATAGAGCTTGAAAGAAGTAATCCCTTGTTTAATCATATCATCAACTTCACCGGCTATTTCTTCATTCCATTCCGAAATAGCCATATGAAACGCATAGTCACAGTAGCTCTTGTCATTTGCCTTTTTATTCCAATTATCAAGTGCCTTATGAAGAGTTTCACCGCGATTTTGTGTAGCAAAATCGATGACTAATGTTGTTCCGCCTGCAATGGCTGCAAGACTTCCCGTTTCGTAGTCATCTGCCGTAACCGTATTAGATACTTCAAGATCGAAATGTGTATGTGGATCTATAAAACCCGGAAATAGTAGCTTGCCCGTTACATCAATTACCTCAGCATCATGGGCATCCAAATCCAATCCTATAGCTTCAATCCTATCTCCATTAACCAGTATGTCTTGTTTAATCACATCTTTTCCTGATACCGTTTGACCGCCTTGAAATAGTCTTTTCATAAAAAACACCTACCTCACTAATTATATTACATTTGACTTTTTACTTTCTATAAGCTGTTTTTTCTAATGGAAGCTTCGTCCTAAATTCGCCGTCGAATTTATAATATGCTCCCTGAACAGCCGGTGCTGTCGGGATGGATGTTATTTCACCAATACCTATTGCACCATAAGCTAGTGAATCATGGTTCTTTTCCACTATTATACTTTCCACATCAGGAGTTTTATCTGCTCTGAATAACCCTATTGTACCAAATTTACCTGTTGGTCGTCCATTATCAAGTGGATAATCTTCCGTAAGTGCATATCCGAGTGACATCACAACTCCACCTTCTATTTGGCCTTCTACAGATAGGGGGTTGATAGCTTTTCCAACATCATGTGCTGCAATTACCTTTTCAACCTTTCCTTCGGCGTCTAATAAAACCACTTGCGTAGCATATCCGTATGCTACGTGTGATACCGGATTCTTTTTGGGACTTCCCATCGGATCTGTAGCTGCTATGTATTCGCCGTAGTATTCCCTGCCATTTAGTTCTGCCAAGTCTCTGCCGGACAGCTCATTTATGAGTTCAACACATGCTCTTCTGGTTGCTTCACCTGTAACAAGTGTTTGTCTGGAACCGGATGTCACACCTGAATCCGGAGACACATTTGTCTCCGACGCATGATAAACAATAGCGTCCTGTGAAAGTCCCGTAGCTTGTTCACAAATCTGAACCAGAACCGTTCCAAGCCCTTGTCCTATACAAGATGCACCGCTTCGTATGTGTAGTTTGCCGTCTTCAATAGTCAATCTGCATCTGCCGTAATCCGGTAATCCAACACCTACCCCTGCATTTTTCATAGCACAGGCAATCCCAACTCTTGGATGAGACTTACAAATATCTTTAACTGCCAAGAGTGTTTCTAAAAGCGCTGTTCCCGGTGCCGCAATCTGGCCATTAGGCAGTTCCTCTCCGGGCCTTATTGCATTACGATATCTTATCTCCCAAGGTGATATCCCCACCTTTTCGGCTAATAAGTTCAAATTACACTCCGTTGCAAAACAAGTCTGTGTAACTCCAAATCCTCTAAATGCTCCTGCAGGTGGATTGTTAGTATAAACCGCCATGCCCTCCATGTCTATGTTATGATAGTTATATGGGCCTGCGGCATGTGTACATGCTCTTTGTAAAACCGGTCCTCCAAGTGATGCATATGCACCGGTATCTGTTACAAGTGTAGCCTTCATCGCAGTCAGCTTTCCATTTTCATCACATGCCGTTGTAAATTCCATCCATGCCGGATGACGCTTAGGATGTATCAATAAACTTTCTTTTCTAGTTAGCTTTACTTTAACAGGCTTCCCTGTATGCCATGCAAGAAGAGCTGCGTGATGTTGAACGCTCATATCCTCCTTGCCACCGAATCCACCTCCGACAAGCTTATTAATCACATGGACTTTCTCGTGTGGAATACCCAGCATATCCGAGCATTCATGCTGTGTTGAATATGCACTTTGATCCGTTGAGTATATAGTAGCTTCACACTTGTTTTTATCTGCTATAGCTATTGCACACTCCGGTTCCAAAAAGGCATGCTCTGTAAAAGGTGTTTGATATTTATTCGTAATAACATATTTAGATTCCTTAATCGCCTTGGCAGCATCGCCACGTTTGATATGCTCCTTCGCTAAGATATTACCTTCTTCGTGTACGAGTGGTGCTCCTTCCTTTAAAGCATCAAATGGATCAAATACAGCGGGTAATTCTTCATATTCTATTTCAACAAGTTTCTTGGCTTCTTCAACTATTTCTAATGTATCCGCAGCAACAAGGCATACCGCATCACCCAGATATCTGGTAATACTTCCTACCGGAATCAACGTATCCCAGTCCTGTTTTACATGTCCGATTATATTTTTACCCGGTATATCATCCGCTGTTAATATAGCGCGTACTCCGGGTAATTCAAGAGCTGCTTTTGTATTAATGCTTAGAACCCTTGCCCTTGGATACAGGCTCCTTATAGCACTGCCATATATAAGACCATCAACTTCCATGTCATCAACGTATTCCCCATACCCTAAGACCTTTTCTCTGACATCGATACGCGAAATGCGTTGTCCGACACCTTTAGATTTTTCACCACTTGGCATATCAGATGTGATAGCTTCATCACCTTTAATGACTTTACCTGCCAGAACCACCGCGTCAATTATCTTTTTGTACCCGGTACATCTGCAAATATTATTCCTTAAAGCCTTCGCAATTTCCAAACGTGTCGGCTCAGGATTGATATCAAGTAAACCTTTTGCACACATTACCATACCGGGAATACAAAATCCACACTGAACAGCCCCTGACTTCCCAAAGGCATATGTATAAATCTCTTTTTCGTTTTCACTAAGACCTTCTACGGAAATAATTTCCTTACCATCAAATCTGGATACTTTTTGCACACAAGCTTTGATAGCCTTTCCATCAACAAGTATAGTGCATGTTCCACATGCTCCCTCACTACACCCGTCTTTTATTGATTTAAGTTTCAAGTCATCACGAAGAAACTCCATAAGTTTTTTATCTTCCGTAGTTTCTATCTCGCATCCATTGACTCGTAATTTATACATGGTACTAGCCCCCTTAACTCCATAAGTAGCGGTAGTCCTTACATACAGTCTCCATTATCATACCTAATTCCTCGGGTATGTCTTTATCGTGCTCTTCCTTACTCCATGTAAATATCTCATCCAAGTATCTTACTCTAAATACAAGTTCACGTTCATCTAAAACAACAAAGCCTTCATTCTTAGAATCATCCATATCCGCGCAGCTTGTAAACAATGTAAACTTATCCAGATAAGGCGCACTTTCATAAGGACAGAAGCTCTTACAGTTACCACATTCATTACACATTGAATCGACATGTATAATCTGATGTTGTAGAAGTTCAGGCACCCTTATCGCGATATTTGCTCTATTCGGACAGACCTCTGCGCAGTTTTCACATACACTTGCACAGCCCAAGCATCTGTCATCAACCTCTGTATTTTCATCATGCTCACCAAGAATACCACGTTTATCATAATACCTCTGCAGCTCCTCTCTAGCCGGAACTTTTGCAGCCAAGCTCTTCCCAAGTATTGCAGTGGCTGCAAGGTTGGCATCACGAATGCCTTCTACAACTGTAGCCGGTCCGCCAAGACCATCTCCTATAACAAAAACATCCTGCACATTGCTTTCTAAAGTATTTGATTTCACACCATTAGCACTATAGAATTCATCATCCACACTTTCGCCTACCGCCACTATAACAGTATCTGCGTCTACAATTACTTCCTCGTCCGTAGAAACTACACTTCGTCTTCCGCTAGCATCATACTCACCGAGTTTTTGAACTGTACAGACAAGCTTTTCATCTTCAAACATTTTAGGAGCAAGTAACTCTCTAAATTCAACGCCATCTTCCAGTGCCATAACAAGCTCTTCCTCATCAGCAGGCATAAACCTTCTAGTTCTCCTGTAAACAAGCGAAACTTTCTCAACGCCCATTATTCTTTTGGCTGCTCTGGCTGTGTCCATTGCCGTATTTCCACCACCAATAACTACAATATTCTTACCTACATTAAGTGTTCCTTCGTTTTTCTTAAACTTTGTTAGGAAATCAATTGCATTAATAGTTTCTTTTCCTTCAAGATTTAATGTCCCTGCTTTTCCTGCTCCAATTGCAAGAATGATATAATCATACCCTGATTCTTTTAATTCTTTAATATCTCTAATCTCGGTATTTAGTCTTGCTTCTACACCCATAGCCATTATAAGTGCTATGTCCTTGTCGATTGAATCCGAAGAGATTCTAAACTCCGGTATCACGCGTTTAACAACACCTCCAAGAAAGGCTTCTTTCTCATATATAGTAACCGCAAGTCCACCTTTTGCCAGAAAATACGCTGCTGAGAGACCTGCCGGTCCTCCACCTACAATAGCTACCTTTTTACTAGTTAAAGTAGTCTTCGGACTTAATTTCTTCATTATTTTATCGTATCCGTTAGTAGCTGCAACAAGTTTTGCTGAACGTATCTGTACCGGCTCTTCATAAAAGTTTCTGGTACATTTACTCATGCAATTATGTGGACAAATGGTTCCTGTAATAAATGGCAGCGGATTCTTAGACATAATAACTTCCAATGCCTTTTCATACTGGCCTTCAGCTGTCAACTCAATATACTGTGTTATATCCTGATTGATAGGGCAACCTTCTTTACAAGGTGCCATGAAGCAATCAACCAGAGGAACTTTTTTCTTAATCTTACGTTCCGGCAGTGGCTTAATAGCCTTGGTATAGTGAGCATCAACCTTAGCTTCATCTGACAAAACCTGCGTTTTTGCTGCCGATATGCCTGTAAAATCAACATTTACATCCTTAGTTTCTTCTACAAGTTGAAGTACTCTTTGATATCCTCCGGGCTTAAGCAGCGTCGTCGCTACAGTAACCGGCCATATACCTGCATCTATTATCTTCTTTATATTATGGAAATCAGCACCACCTGAATAAGCAATTCGCAGCTTTCCTTCAAACTCCTTAGCCAGTCTATTTGCAACTTCTATAGAAAGTGCATATAGTGACTTGCCTGACATATACATTTCTTCGCCCGGAAGTTCATTTTGTTTTATATCTACTGGGAATGTATTAGTTATCTTTACACCAAACTCAAGCCCTAGCCTATCACTCTTGTCCATTAGCCTCGTTAGCATCGGGATGGCATCCACATACTGGAGATCATCAAGAAAATGAAACTCTCCGAATACCACATAATCGTAACCCATTTCATCCATCGTCTTTCTGGCATAATCATAGCCCAGTAGTGTCGGGTTACATTTGATAAACGTATTGATTTTCTTCTCTTCAAGTAAATAGCTTGCAATCTTCTCTATTTCTTGCGGTGGACAACCATGAAGTGTAGATATTGTTACAGAATTACAGACTTCCGGTGCTATGTCATCCACATCTGATAAACTAAACTTCTCAAACATGTCTATGTTATCGAGTAAGTACTGTTTGCACTCCTTAAACACTTCCGTAATAGAAGCATCCATCATCGAATCTATAAAGGTATTTATCTTCTCGGACTTTATACCCTCCAGATCATATCCAACGCTTATATTAAATTGAAATCCATCTATCGCTCCAAGTTCAAATTCTATCGCCATTACTTTAAGGACAAACCAAGCTTTTATATACTCATTCATGGCTTGAGGTACGTATAGCTCCGTAGACCATTCTACGTTATAGCACTCGTCATCCGCATTTATACAAGGCTTGTTTACACAAGCAGCTAACTCCGCACCATCCATTACCTGAACTGTCTTAAGCTCAAAGAATCTACTTCCGGAATAATATGATGCTATTATGTTTTGCGCAAGTTGCGTTTGTGGTCCTGCTGCCGGTCCTATCGGTGTTTCAAGTGTGCGCCCGAAAATAGTTCTATTGTATTGCGACTTGGCATGGTATGGTCTATAAACACCAAATACACTGCCATCATTTTCTTTTTCCTTTATTACCCATTCCATTAGTTCTGATATAGGCATAGGAGTCATAATATCACTCATAAGTCCTCCTTATCTACTATTGATTCTATTGGCAAGTTCTGCTGCTGCCTGACGACAATCAGCCATTACCTTAGCTTCATCGATATTTGTTAGTTTTCTGTTTTTCATGAGTACTTTACCATTACCTATAGTTGTAACTACGCTTCTACCCACCATTCCAAATAGGATATGTCCATTTACATTATCCTTGGTCATAGGTGTTAACGGGTCATAATCTGTTACAATAATATCTGCGGCAGCACCTTCTTTTAGCACTCCCAACGGTTTCTTAAAGTATCGATTAGCTATACGTGCATTTCCGTCAAATAACATCTGTGGCACTTCAGCCCAAGCAGCATTCGCATCACATAGATGATGCTTATGTAGTATATTAGCAACTTTGTAACTCTCAAGCATGTCGTGTGTATATCCGTCAGTTCCAAGTCCTGTCAGAACCCCTGCATTAAATATCTGCATCGTTGGAGGACATCCGCAAGCATTTCCCATATTTGACTCCGGATTATGTACTACCATGGTATCCGTCTCCTTGAGCACATCTATCTCATGCTTATTAACATATATACAGTGTGCTGCTATCGTCTTTTCTCCCAGTACATCGCAGTCCATGAGTCTGTCTATAATTCTCTTTGAATATTTTTTAAGTGAGTCATATAAATCTTCTATTCCCTCAGCTACATGTATATGATACCCGACTTCATCCGGTTTACTAGAAGCACATAAATCCATAGTCTTATCCGATATAGTGAATGACGCGTGCATTCCCATCATACCTGCTATCATGTCTGTATCATCGGCTAGTGCATGCTTGATAAATTCAGCATTCTCCTGTACTGCCTCCCGCATCTTGGTCTCGCCATCTCTATCAGACACTTCATAACAAAGACAGGAACGAACCCCAGTCTCTTTAGCTGCCTCCTCTATCTTAAATAGCGAATCTCTAATAGCTCCATAGCTTGCATGATGATCAAAAACTGTTGTTACACCATTTTTAATAGAATCTATATAGGTCGCCATAGCACTAAGCCTGGTTTCTTCTAATGTGAGATTCCTATCTATAGTCCACCACATACCATCTAGTATATCGAGAAATCCTTTCGGATTATGACCTTTGATACTAAGCCCTCTGGCAAATGCACTGTAGATATGTTCATGGGTATTGATAAACGCGGGCATGATAACACCACCTTTAGCATCAATCATTTCTGCTTCGTTGAACCTACTCTTCATTTCCTCAGTTGTTCCGATTGCTACAATCTCATTTCCCTCAGTTACAACCGCACCGTTTTCAATAAATGGATTAGCATCATTCCTAGTTATCAATCTTCCATTACCTATTAATAGCATATATGTATCAACCTCCTTTGAATATCTGACAATTCCTATTTGTATTCTAATAGTAACTGCATTTTATTGAAAAATCAAGGAGTTTGAAGAGATTTTATTACTTTTTTTTATTACATCTAAAAATTTTTTAGATTTCAGCGTTTGTATGCACTTTCCGGATTAAAAAAGAGTGGCTTACAAATGTAAGTCACTCGATTTTGTCATATCAATTCTTGTCTTCAATTCTCGTCTTCAGTAAAATCTTCATCTAACTCTACATCAAACTCTTCTCTCAATACCTCTTCTCTTAGTACTTCGTCAGGATCTTCATCCTCCAATTCTTCATCTATGTATGCTTCATCCGGGGAATCATCCCTCTTCCTTACTTTAACAATAAAAAACACTAATATTAAAACGCCTAATAAAACAATACCAAGTATTATAGGTATTAGATACTTATCAATTAGGGAACCACTTGCTGTATTCTCTTCACGTGATACGGCAGTACTTGTTGCTTCAATCTCGTGCATTCTTCCTTTATCGGTACTATTCCCTTCGTAAAAGCCATTCTCCTTTAAGAAAATTGCAGAGTCAACTATAGCATCTTGTGTATCAGCAATAGCTATTTTAATTTGATTGACCTTTTCAGGTATAACACTAACTTCACACTCTATAACTACAGTTCGACCTTCGAAACCAAAACTTGTATCAACATCTGTCATGTTTACATATATACCTTCTGTTTTTAGTACTCCGGTATCTTGTGTCGCTCCTATCGATTCTCTTACTGAGGCTATAGAAATAGGAGTAGATGTATCCGGTATGAGTGCCTGATTCTCTCCATTCACCATAATCACAAATATATCACTATATCCGGTGGCTTGGCTCCACTCATTAGACGCAAATGTATACGTGAGTGTGACAGTATCCAAAGTCGGGATGATTTCAAACTCAATAGAAGCCATATCTTTAGTATCTTTATCTCCAACTAGCTTAGACAACTCCTCGCTTCCCTCTCCGCCTACGTTATCATTTGCAAAGTTTTCGAACGCATTGCTCGCCTTCCCGGTACTGATTACAACTCCGCTTTCAAAGCCTGATACCTCGCTCTCATCTTCAAATATGTCTATTTGACTACTCTTACCTTCAATTGTCAAATTAGTAACCTCAACACCCTCATCAAAAAATGTATCCGTTACCTTCTTAATTAGAGCTTCGCGTTTTTCTTTTTCCTCTTCTTCACTTAACTCCGGTTCTTCTTCGACTGTTGATTCGTCGTCAGAGGCATTGGCACTATTAATGACACTACTAGATCTAGCAGCTACACTAGCACCACTTGTGTCAGTTGTGGCGGGGCTATTATTACCTGCATCATTAGTGGATGACTCCGTGCCGGAACCGGTGTCCGTACTCCCTCCGGGTTGCGTTGTCCCACCGGAAGAGTTGCCTCCTGAACTGTTTCCTGCGCCTGAGCCATTACCCGCACTTGAACCATTTCCTGTACCCGAACCGTCTCCCGAGCCATCTCCTGATCCACCCGAACCATCACCATTGTCCGAACCGTCTCCTGAGCCACCTCCCGTATCCGAACCATCGCCGGATCCGTCTTCACCGCCAGAACTATTTTCACTGCCTTCCCCCGAGTTGCCATCCCTCTCATCCATTTCTGCCTCGGATAAAGGATAAATATCGTTTGTAGCTGATAGAGCTTCTACTGCAGGTGCTAATGGCAATATAGCCACCATTAGACAAAGTGTTAGCGATAAAATGATTGTTAGTTTGCATCTTTTCATGTTGTGTACTCCCCTATAAGGCTTTTTAGCATACGTTAATTAAGCAGTTCTTTTAAACTATTAAAGAACTCCTCGTCTGTTTCCTCTACTGTAAATTCAACGCTATCCTCTGCCCCATTTGGATTACATATACTTATTTTTATTTTTGTACTTTTATCTACCCCTGCTCCAAATATTCCTTTAATAAATGGATATATTTTAGGATGATTCTCTAGCACAGCATGTCTGTTATTGAACATTTTCATTGCTGTTATTGGATTTATCATTATATATGTTCCTCGTCATACACTCATAACAAAAGATTGTTTTCCCCTTTGTCAGAATAATATTCTCTATAGTATAACACACCTTTGTTTGCTTCGTCATCAGTTAAAAATAAAATGTTTTTTTAATATTCTCATTACTGTTATTGGATTTGTCATTATCCTTATTCCTCTCATGCAAAGCGTTAATAGAATCAACACTTTTTCCGTATCTTAAAACTCTCTCCACCCCATCATCGTACAAATTATTTTTTAGTAGTTGTGCTACATGGCAATAGAAATTATTTCTCTGTTGTGCAGTATATCCTTTATGCAATGCTGTTTTTATTTTCCTTTCAATATGCTTTTTTACTTTTGCTTGGTATACACATCCTTTGCCTCTAAGTTGTGAATATCCTAACATTAACACCGGTTTTGCCCTTATTAATGCTATATATGCACTTTGAGATAATATTGTTATGACCATATCCATACTATCAATCAGTGAATTTATATTGACATGCTCAACACTATCTATTTCTACATCTTCAACACTAACTTTATTTACATGCTCTCTTCGTTTATATAACTTCGTCATAATTGGATGTGCCTTGTAAATAAGGTTCCAATTATTTTTAATTGCTAGAATTTGAATGTATTTCAGACCTTCAAGTGTTGAAATAAATATTGGAGAATGATATTTTTTTGCTGCAGTTGTATTCGGATACATACCCGATTCATAATCATATTGTCCCATATACACAATAGATTTTCTGCCTGGTTTGTAATACTTCATAATTTGAAAATCAAAATCTGCCTTAGGTTGTTTATTTCTATTAAGTCCTGATTTTCTGAGAAATTCTATTATGTTGATTGCTTCCGCTTTTTCATTGCTTGAAGTCCTCTTTACTCTTTCTCTAATGTAATGTCTTGCAGTAATGCTCTCTCCTTGTTGTCCCTCATTTTCTATGCATATCGTGCCTGGAATACATCCGAATTCTATATACGAGACTGGAATATTCATTTCTTTACATATATTTTTAAAAATATGATGAAATGGATAAAATGCATTCCATAGTACCACTTGTTTTGGATTTATTTTTTTTAGTAGTAACTTTATATATATATCTGCATAATAGCACCAAGCTATTGCATATCCGTCACCTAAACTACCATACATTGTTTCCAATCCATCTACAGCTTCTATTATATATTTATTTTTCTTATATAGCTTTAGCATTGCATCGGTAATCGAAATATTCATATTAAATAAAATAATCTCTTTTGCTAACAAATGCGGCGTACAAATATGTGGGAATTTTATTCTTTCATGCGTATATCTACGATATTGCGCCGTCACTTCAGACAGTAGGAATAAATAGCCTTGCTTTCTGTCCCATGCATTTAAAAAATGGCTCAATCCTTTGTCAAACCCCATCATTCCCCCGCATACCAATACGGTTTTTTCAGGATCATTTTCATACTTATATTCATTTAAATCTTTAATACCTTTTTCCAAATTATCAAAAAAGTCCTTCTCTCCTTCATATGCCATATACTCTAGTTTTTCTTCGTCGGTACATTTCTCTATCATAAGCTAACCTCTACCTAATAACACTCACTATACTAAGTCATTATCTAATATCTTCATCCACTTCCCTTGAGACTTCAATATATGTTCGACTATGTCACGAACAGCACCATGTCCGCCAATTTTTTCTGACACATAATCACTTATATTTTTAATTTCGCTAGCTGCATTGGCTGGGCAAGCTTTAAATCCGCACATTTCCATAGCTTTATAATCATTTAAATCATCACCAATATATCCAATCTTATCTTTTTCCACGTTGTTTTCTTCAATTAATTTTTGTAATTGTTTACGTTTATTAGTCACATTTTGAATAATTTTAGTTATTCCGAGTTCACTCCCTCGCTTTTTTACTATTTCTGAATTTCTTCCTGTTAAAATAATGGTGGTTATTCCCAATTTAGGCAATAATTTAATTATAATTCCATCTTGAACTGAAAAATTTTTATATTCTAATTTCTCATTGTCATAGCATATAAGCCCATCAGTCAATGTTCCATCGACATCAAATACCATATATTCTAATTGTTCCATTTTTTTGTTTACATCTATTAATTGTTTCGTCTTTTCCTTTTTATTGTACATAGTCATTTGTTTCTTGTTCTCATATAACTTTTTACTGTATGTTTCAATAAGCCATCTATTTCTATCTTCTTGGCTCTCACACAAGTTGTTCGAAACTTCACCTGTTTCACAAGATAAAAGCCATTCTTTAATATTTTTAATAATTGCATCTCTATATGGCATATATTCATGACTATTAACTGGAGGCCAGATGACATTATAATTTATTTTATCACTAACGAACTCGTCAATATATCCCCAATGTAACATCTTCTCAAGATATGGGCGAAACCTACTACCAAAAGCATCTCTCGCATTAAATTGAGGCGTTAATGTAAGTACTGGAGTACCAAATGATAAACAAGGCAAAGCAACATGTAATCTACTAGTAATAACACAATACGCATTGGAATAAATTTCGAGATACTTTTTCACTAAATTCATTCTTTCTTCCCAACTCATTTTTGTATTATCTAAACTATGTGACATGATTTTAATTTCAATGTCTAAGTTTTCAACATCATGTTTTACTTTATCAACAACACTTTTGTTAACATCAACAAGACATATATATCTTTTGACTTCTTTTTTTAATATTTGAGGTGGATCTAAAGCCATTGTAATACATCCTGAGAAATATGTAGAAATCCCCTGATTTTCAAATATCTCTTTAGTAAATGTGTCTCTTGCTCCTATGGGTTCATGTACTTTCAAATATTCTTTTACCTTATCTTCTTTTACCCAATCAACCGCTGTAAACCTACAATGAAAACTTATCACTTTTGGTAAAATGTTGTTTGTCGGAAAAAATATGTGTTCATTATTAGCTGGCATAAGAAACCCCGCAAGTAGAACAGCCACATTCTCATTATTAGAGCTTTGAAACCGATTAATATGTGTACGTTGTATAATATAATCGCATTTCGGAAGAAATTGCAAAGCTGCATAAGCCCAAATGTCATCGCCCAAATTAAAGTCCGTAGACTGTTCTGAAATAATAATCCCATATTTCAAATTGTAACCCTCCTAATATTTTGATTATTTTTTATAACTGCTTTTAAGAAAGCTACTGATTTATCTATTTCTTGTCCATAACGAATATCTTGCGTAGTACTATTTTTAAATAAATAGTGCTTATTGATAATTGCCACATATTTTATAAAGGCCTTTTGTTGCGATTTAGTTAATCCGTTTTTTAACGCTTCAGATATCGTTGGTTTTAATTTTTCCTTTTGAAATACTTCATATGCATATTTTTCCCCATATAACTGCGTATGCCCTAGAAAAATGACAGGTTTTTTTCTAGCTAATGATATACATGTAGTTTTAGATAGACTTGTTATTACTACATCTGCAATATCAATTAACAAATCGGTATCGTACTCGTCCACGCAAAAAATATTGTCTGGAATATTGTTATTTTTAATATCATTTTTTGCCGATTTCTCATGTGATTTATAAAGAAGATTCCAATTATTTGATTTTCAGATATCCGAATGATAAATATATGTATCATTATACAACTCAAATACATATGATTTGTTCTTTTTATTAGTGTAATTATATCCCCATGTGCCTGAATTTATATTATCATTTCCACTATAGTAAATGGTAGGACGATTTTGTAAAGATTTGTTAATTTTAGAAATAAACAAATCTTTTTTCAGCTGTTTCTTTTTATTCACGTTTAAGCTGGAAATATAGTCAATTGAATCTTTTGCAAGTTGCATTTCTGATTGGTTTATATTATAAATAGGAAAAGTATTTTCAATTTCCTTTTGTTCATTCATAATAAATGTTGAGTCGAGCAGTCCTTTTTCAAGATATACTAAGGGTATTTCATTGTATTCCACTAATTGTAATAATAGTTTATACAAATATTTGTCTTTATTATAAATTAAAACTATTTTAGGTTTAAGTATTTCAATGACTGACGAATAGTATCGCTCAGTTTCAATCGTAAGTAATTTTGCATAGTTGTCATCAATTTGAGGATATACACTTAAAATATTTTTATAATATGCTTTCATAGCTATATTATTTTCCAACCTTGAAGACTCCTTACAGTCCAAATCATTACTTTTTTCCCCTTCCAATTGCTTTCATTCGATAAAAAGCAAGGCATTTGAAAAGTTGGTATCTTCTTTGCAGGGTTCTCTTTTGAAAATGTCAACCAAATAAGTTGCATTTCTTTACATAATACTGGCTCTATATTATGCATATTATTAATTAATTGCGGTATAATATTCTGCGAACTGTCTCCAACGGCCATTATATTCTTGCTTCCATAAAAAATATCTGCGTTTTTCACTATCCCAATTGACTTGTCTACCGCATTTCTTAATTGTATTCTATCTTTATCTATTTGCGTACTCTTAATTTCACCATTTGCAGTGTATAGTTTTTCCCTATTTGGCTCATCTAATTGTTGTTTTCCGTTTTGTAACTCATTCATTTTTGGTCCTCCAACGTATCTATTTTCTATAGGAGTATCTTGGCCTTTATTAATTGAATATCCTTCTATTTTACTTTTTTTCTCATTGTTAAGTTTAATAGCCAAATCCATTTGATAACAGTCTGTTCTTCCTAAAATAGTGTAGTAAACAATAAGTATATTCGGGGAAAACTTTAAAAGCCATAGCCATATTTTTTCTTTCATAACTTAAAATTCTGCCTTTCCATTAATAGTAGATTTTACGAACTCAAGTGCTTCTTCAATCGATTGTCCATATCTGGTTTTTCTAGATTGCATACTGTCGAATAGGCAGTATTTATTCATTCTCGCTGTATGTTCAACAAATGCTTTCTTTTGACTTTTGGTTAATCCATCTCGAATAGCTGCTTTCATTTGCAATTCGACGTTTCTTTTATCGTACGCCTCATAGGCACAACCTTGACCTCTTAATTGCGTATATCCAAGTAAGACTATCGGAGTATCTCGAATAAGTGAGATATAAGAAGTCGATGAATTAATTGTAATAGTAATATCCGATTGGTCTATTATTGCATTAACGTCACCTTTAGCAACATATATAACATTAGATGGTATCTCTACATTTTCTAACCCTCTTCTCTCAGCTATCGGATGTGGTTTATAAATTAAGTTCCATCCATTTCTCTTTGCTATTTCCGCTAGAAAAAATAAAGCATCGTGTGATGAACTAAATATCGGAGAATGTAGCAATTTTGCATTACTATCGTATGGAACTAGACCACATTCCGAATCATTTTGTCCAATATATAAAACGGTTGGATACTTTGAGGCTATTCCCCTAACTAATTTATTATGCGAGTTATTTATTGGCTGTACATTTCTGTTCAGTTTGCTATCTCGAAGAAACTTTATTGTTTCCATTGCATAATCAATTTCAGAATCCTCTATAGGCAATTTTAAAAAACTACTGTATTCTTTTGCTGGTCTGCTTTCCCCTAAATCCCCCCAAGTTGAGAATCCAAAAGTACCCGGATATGCTCCCGACTCTGCAAAAACAACAGGTATCCTTTTACTACGCGCAACATATTCACATATCTTATTAAATGGAACAAACGGATTCCAAATCATCACAGCTTTAGGTTTTATTGTCTCGAAAGTTTTTTCGAAATATTTTTCTGTTAATAACAGAACACGTTTAACAGCATTTTCATTTAATTGAGGAAAAACTTGCATAATATTTTTATAGGCCCAAATAAAGTGCTCGTTCGAATTTATTTTCTCTTCTTCCTCACTAGTAACTTCACAATCTATGGTTAGTTTGTTATAATGCATACGATTTACTACATTTGGAATTCTAAAAATCTGGCCATAAGTGAAAATATTAGGATAAGATATACGATCTCGTATCCAGCAAAAATTCAATTGTGATTGACTTGAATATAATTCATTATAATACTTAAAAAAAGCAAAATTGACGACGCCAACTAATACAACTTTTTCTTTATATGCGTAACTAGTCTCACCTAAGAAAACATTTGATTGTTTCATAACATTAATAGCGTTTATTATTTCGTCATTACTGTCATTATTTACTTTCTTTAAAAAATTGGAAAACATAAAATATCCCTTCTATTATTTTTTGGAGTTGGAGTTTGCGTTTGGTACTGTCTTGTTAAACCACTGACTAAAATCAGTTATGTTGCCGGAAAAGTAACTCATACTATGTTTAATATTCTTTAAAAACAATGCATCTTTTTCGTTAGGTGCACTTAACAATGCTAGTATCATTGTCCAAAATATTTGTGGATCTCCACTAAAACAACTAATGTATCTACCAAATACATTATTAAAACTTTTTGCATATTCAATTATTCCAGATTGTATTCCTTTGATTTCTTCGCTTTCTTCAAAGCCTTCATCATAAATATACTCGTATCCACAGTTTTCTGTTTGTTTTACTCCAACCACACCTGGGTTTTGATCACAGGAAATAACCTCCAAATATTGATTTAATTTATTATGAGTATTGCTAATGTTACTCTTCCCATATTCAATAAAGGCTTTTATTTCACTACCATCAATTTCATCATGTAATCCCATTGTACCAAGTGCATGATAAGTATTTGAATCTATTTCAAAAAACTCGCTTAAAAAGCGTGAAACCGTTCCTCTATATCCTATATCGTATATTCCGACCTTTTTCCCTCTTGCACCAATAGATTCAACATCTTCTTTAACAAGCTCGATATGATTGCTACTACCCTTTTTGAAAAGATCGTCAAACTCATGAATAAACCATAAGTAATTATCAGGTTTTCCCATTGCCTGATATTTAGATGTATAGCCATGTTTGGCAAAAACAGCTAGTGCATGCTGCTTATCCTCTTCTTCTTTAATCATTAGATATTTATCAATAAATTGTAATAGAGATGTATTTGGATCCAATACCCATTGCTGCAGTGAATCAAACAACCCTCCGGCCTTAAGTGCATAGAACGGATACCGCATCGCTCTACTTAAATGTATTCTTTTACTTTCTGGAATTTTATTCGGTAAGTTAATATCAAATATTTCTAGAATTTTTTCAATTAAGAATCCGTCTCTCCATACATAGATAAGATAATCTATCTTATCTTTATCCATTTCCCTTATCATCCACAAGCAAAACAATACAAAAAATGGTCCATGATAAAGGCCAAGTAATCTTGAATTTCCATTGAATCTCGAATCTTTATCAAAATCAACAAATGGGTCATCGAAAACCATATTCGCATATAGTCCTATTAATAATGCACTATTTCCATTGTAAACCGGCATCTGCCATTGTGTAATTCGGGAAAGACGTGCACAGCTATAAAAAACATCAATAGTTTTGGGTATATGTACTGTACTTATACCATATCTATTAGCCACTTCAATATCAGAAGTACTATTATCGCCTATGTGCAAAATGTTTTTTGTAAGGATCCCCTCATTATCCATTTCAGTTATAATATGCTCATAAAGGCTTCCACTCCTCTTTGTAGCGTTGTATTCGCTTGACACATATATAATTAAGTTATCATCATATTCAGCCCGAACTAACATTTTTTGCAAATGGTCTTTAGGGAGATACATATCCGAAGTAATAATAATCTTCTTTCCTTTCATTTTTGCATAATTATATAATTTTTTTACACTTTTCCTACTTTGAACTATCTCTATCTCCATTTCCATCTCGGATTGTTTGAGCTCCTCTCTCTCACTTTCCGATATTGTAAACATGGTCTTATAATTATCATAAATCTCATCAATGGTAATTTCTTGTTTATCGAAATCCTTTAAAAGCCTTGCTCTAGACTCAGCGGCTACCCTTCTTTGTTTAAAAAAAGGTATTTTGTATTTGCTCTCGATAAGTGTAAATATATCTTGAGGATTAATACACGGTCTAGTTATTAGTGTATCAAACATATCAAAACTAACTAGTTTCACTTCTGGGCTAGCTATCATTTTTTTAATATTATCTAACCTATTACTCATTAACTCTAACCTCTCCGCTTCCTTCGCTATATTGATCATACATTTCCAAAACATAATTCTTACGACATTTTGTATACATCTCCTTAGGAAGTGTGTCTAAATATTCTTTAAATTCCTTAACTGATACATTATGTTCGTCCAGTAGGTAAGATGCGTAATTCGGATGACATTGATATTTTCCTGTTAAGAAAAAATATGGTGAATACCCCCAATCATTTACCTCCTTTAAAGGTAATATATATGTGCCTATTAAATCCAAAATTTTGTCTGTATCATATTTGTTTCCAAATGTCATATTATAGTAGTTAGTAATGAGTTCAGTTTGTAAATTTCCAGCGCCTCGTCCCATACCAAATAATGATGAATCAATCACTAATTTTTTACTCGTATTATACTCAAGAATATCTTGACCAATTAAAAATGCTAGATTCATATTATTATGCGAATGAAACCCAATTACAACATCATCGTTAAATGCATTATCTAGAATAGTAAAATAGCGCCTAAAATCCGACTTAAGCATATATCCAAAGCTGTCTACAATTGATACCCCTGTAGGATTTGTGCAAACTATTTTTTTTGCTAATGTCGAATATTCATCTATGGTGTAATCAATCGTTACCATTGGCTGCATAAACAGCTGATAGCCACATTCTGTTATTTTCCTAGCCAATTTAATTGCCTTATCTATTTGATGTTTATAGAACACTACTCTAATTCCATCAATAGATACTCCCGTATATGGTGTTATATCCTCTGGTAAAAACTGTTCTACGTCTGCCATAGCCAAAAAGAATGTATCCCCTCTATCTTTAGGTAAAAAATCTGCTATTTGCTCAATACTATTAAACTGAGCCGTATTATGAACATATGGCTTGTTATTTAAATAGCCAACTTCTATATAATCCATATTTGCTTCCGTTAATGTTGAAATTGTCTCCTTCATCATTTTTTCCTCAAACACCCAATTCGTTATGTACCCTCCATCGCGTAAAGTACAATCTAGTAAATTATATTTATTCATTTCTAAAATCTCCTTTTTATTAATAATTAATTATTATCTCTGCAAGTTTAAAATCTTCCGGATTATTAATGTCAATTGATTCCTTGAAGTCTAACTCCTTAATATAAGGTTTATCACCTATTCTTCTTCTTAAGTTTCTAAAGACACTTTGTTTAAATGCATATATTCCTGATGTTTCTCTATATATGGGTTCTATATCTTGGCTTCTTGGTATATTTTCTCCGTTAAAGTTAAGCGGCTTCCCATTTTCCCATAGAAAGTCTTGTATTTTAACTGCACAAAATGCGCTGTCATACTCTCCACTCTTTACTACCTCGATACCTTTTCTAATAGTATTACTAGTCACAAATGGTGCTGTGGCATGTGCATATATATAAATGTCAGCTTCTACTATTTTTGAAAAGCTCTCAAATATTTGTGTAAAATTTGATGTTGGCAAGTCTAGAATTACATCTCTTTTTAAAAATTCCACTCCTTTCAGCAAATACTCAGTTATTGACTCATCGCTACAATATACGTATCTTTCATCGATTTCATCACATCCTAATAGCGCTCTTTGACAGTATTCAATTAGAGGTACACCATTTAACAATTTAGTGTTTTTATGTGGCAACCTCTCATTATTAAGTTTAATCGGAACGATAGAAACAACCTTCATTTTTTTCTCCCTTTTTAGTTTTTACCAAATTCTATTTTTGAACACTACTATCCTTAAGACAGCTCCATTTAAAACTCTTGAGTAGTAAATTACTTCTCCTCTTCAGCACTAAACTTCTCAACCAAGTAATCATAAGTTGTTTTCGGTACTAGTTTTCTAATGTCTGTGAATCTCTTCTCTTCGAGTAATGCTCTAACTCTACTTGCGCTTATCGGGTTAGCCTCGTAATTCTTTCTTGGAATAATTTCAACCTTAATACCATATTGTGGTAATATAGAATACAAAGCATCATTATATTGCTTTGTTATTTTATCTAACGGTTCTTCTCCAAGATATCGCTTTTTTATACTTAGTACAGGAGCAATCTTCTCGCCAAAAGTCACCACATCATTGGTCGGATCTATTTGTATTTCCTGTGATTCTTCCTTGTTGAAATATTCCTTAAAAGTAGTCGTTGATATTATAAATCTTCCACTTTTAAGTACAACAACATTTTTTAAATCAGACACGCCTTCCTTTACCAATTTCATTCTATCGGTAAATGGAAAAAATGAACGATCCTCTTCGACAACAAAAAGATACAAACAACTCACTTCGCTTGCTGCCTTCTCTACTAAATATCGGTGACCCAATGTAAACGGATTACAGTTCATAACAATTGCACCTACGGAATCGTTTTCATCTTTTTTGTTATTTTTCAAATATTTTATATACTCTCGTAATGCCACCTGTTCAGAAACTAAGACATTTTTTCCAACCATAAATCTTCTCTTTGTATATTCTTTCGGTTCTAAAATTTTTTCCTCTTCAAGTATGCCAAACAATTTATTAGCACATGCTTCATATCCAACAAAATTCATATGACTACTGACATCATAAAATATTTCATTCATTTTATTTGGCCGCTCTACAACTGATTGCATATTACAACAAGTGAATCCTTTTACTTTTTTTAAATATTCTAGTTCTAATTCACTTGCGTTAATAAACAGTATTGCTATATCATTTTTTTCGAATGGAAATCTTGAAATTAAGTCATTATAGTCTCTACTTCCATTTGCACAGTTTTGCACTACCTGTGGTACGCTACTGTTTTTGTTGCTATATTCTATTATTCTCCGTTGCAATACACTTGCCATTGTCTGACTATCATCCGCCCCTCTTCCAAAAACCAGACTATTACCAAACATAAAAACTCGAGTGCTAAATTGGTCGGGTCTAAATGATGTTTCTCTAAACCCATCAAAGCAGTTGATAAATTCATCTTTCCTATCCGCTCGAAAATGTAACCCATCAATTCCTTCTACATCGATATGACCTGTGACAGTACTAATGTATCTTTCCGAAAATCCGTACTGTTCAAATGCTGGAATTATTTGATCTAAGTATTTTTCTGGTGACTCACTCAACACAGCTGAACTAATATTTCTTCTTACGATACTTTTTTCATGTTCTGATTTGTTCTGGATTCTTCTAATATCAGGATAATTGCTAAATACAAATTTTGTACTTGGATATTGTTCAACAATTCCTACTATGGGATCAATATTTTTTTTAATACTATAGTCTAATTCCAAGATATCTAATATGTGTATGACATTTGCCCCTGTTTCTTCTAACTCTTTTTTTAGTCTTTCATCTCTATTCGCAAGCGCTAAAACAATAGTGTCATTTTTGTAATTTTTTATTCCTGATTTATAACTAACAAATTTGAACACCTTGTAATCCGGGACACCTGTTGAAAGAGAAATGTCATTATAGCTAATTAAATGTTTAATCGCAATTTGCTGATGGTCCATATTTACACAGAAAGCCGCTGCAATTGACGTTACTCCGAACACTGTGATCTCTTTTACTTTCAAAAGTGAAAAATATTGAAAAATCAGTTTTTCGCGATTACAAAGCCAAAGAGCTTTTTCTAACATAGTATAATGTGAAGAGAAATACCTTTGTAATCTAGCATGTCTCTCCTTCAGGTCTTTGTTTTCTTCAATTATAGCGCGATACTCTTTACTTAAATCCCTCTTTAAATCTTCATTAGTATTTACCTTCATATTTCCTCCTCAATTAAGTTGTCTTAATACTTGAACTGTAACTTTCCATATAAGTATATGAGGTTAATCATCATATACACCCTCAATCAACAACTTCGCCTCGTCAATCGAGGCCTCACTTAGCTCAACTACTGATAAGCTCCGACCCGGCATAGAGTAGGTCTCTGCTTTTTTCCCGGTACCGGTTGTGGCATAGGATGTTATGTTCCATTCAGCCATATCACTTAACTGCATCTTGACTAGCGCAGCTATCTGCTCTTCCGGCATACTGGTTTCAAAGCTTCCCGATATAGCATTCATTACTGAGCTGTAATTAATCAGCATCGATGGTGACACCGCAGCATCCAGAACAGCCCTTATAACCTCAGTTTGGTTTTTTGCTCGCTGCGCGTCTCCGTCCGCGAAGCTATAGCGTTCTCTGGCAAATGCCAACGCTTCAAGTCCTGTTACATGATTGTGGCCCACATCATAGGTTCTTATATTTTCGACAGAGAACTGATACTCCGAGTAAACATCTATACCACCTAATGCATCTATAATGTCAATAAATCCACTAAAGTTTAATCTCAAATAGTAATCTATGTTTAAATCATATATCCCTTCAAGTGCATTCATAGAGGCTTCCACTCCATATATTCCGGCATGCGTCAGTTTATCCGGTACACCACCTGTTGCATTGAAGCCAACATATGCATCTCTTGGAGTTGATAATAATAAAATATTCTTAGTCTTAGTGTTTACTATTGCCAGAATATTTACATCGCTCCTAGACCTCGCCGATATTCCGCCATATGTATCTATTCCACTTAAGTACATAACTAGAGTTTCCGGTATCTCATCAGGTACGGTAGGTTTGTACTGTACTTCCGTGTGACGTTCTATTGTCATGATTCTTTTAATATCTGTATTTATCCAATTGTATTTATCCAATTGTATTCTTCCAGGTCATCTATTCCGCCCAGATAAGCCTCATTAACAATTATTGCTCCAACTTCTCCCTCTTTTAGTGCATCGACCATGGTAAACATGTTCTCATACTCTGATGTATCGATATCCTGATCTATCTCAACCTTGATGTCATTAACTGACTTCAGTATATTGGTTCTATCTACTGCCTCTTGTATTCCAAATACATATCCCTTAGCATCGTTTATAACCTCTGCCTCATCATCCTTCATAACATATACGCCAATTATGTCCGTTTGTAATTCTGCAGTAGTGACCTCTCTAATCGTTGTATTAGCGCCTTGTATAATAATGCATCCAAATATAAAAACTCCGGTTAAAAATATGGACAACACACTTGCTGCAATTGACATCTTGGCTTTATCATGCATTATTGCAAGTAATACTCCAAGTATCAGGAACACTAATCCGATTATTACCATATAGCTAGTAGGAAGCATCTGCAGACTATTACAAAATGCAAGGAATACTATCATGGCAATCAGATATACCGCCAACAATATGTAACTTATTATTTTCTTGATTTTAGTCTTCTTGTTATTAACCATTTAATGTTTGCCTCCTTATATATTCATATCATCCGATAACTCATCAATTGTTTTGACGAACTTCTTATTCTCTACGCTCTGGACGTTAATCATTGGGGCATATGCGTCTCGCCCGCTTACACATTCTCTAAATCCGGTGCGTTTTTCTATTATGTCAAATACTTTTATAAAGTCTAATATTCCTCGTTGTATTTCTTTTATCTTCTCACTATTAGTAGCTGCTTTCTTAAACTCGCACCGACTCTTACCTTGGTCATCTAGGTAGAATCCTTTCAAACTTCCTGTTGGTGAATCAAGTAATGTCTCCCAGTATAGATTGTGATTCTTTGATGGATCATGTAACTTCCATAAATCCCTATTTTTTCTCTGTGAATATAGATAGCTAATTATTCGGCCGTTCTGTAAATATGTTTCGCTGCAATCCGGCTCAGCATTGTGACAAGTATTCGTTCCTGCAACAATCCCTGTTATTTCACAATCGATATTCCAAATGTTATTCACTATATAATCTAAAGTAATTGCTCCGCTTCCTGCCCATCCAATATCAACGGCAACCACCTTGCTGCAATTCTTCAAAACACTTTCGTAATATATTTTTCCGGCGTCTAACTGTTCTTCATAATGCTCTAGGACATAATCCCATGATTCCATTAAATATTCCTTTAACACCTCTGCACTTTTTTCACCTAACATACTAGTAGGCTCCATTTCCTTTGCCTTGCAAAAATCCGAAGTCATATCTTCTAATTCCATTGCAGCCAGTACCTGCTCTATCGTGTAGTTCTGGTTTATCTTGTGGTAAACGAATCTTCTAAAATAATCATATTTATAATACTTTGCAGCCATCTTAGTCGCTGCAAGTCTTGACCAATACACATATTCATGCTTACAGCTCTCTTCCTGATATAGTTTCTCATAAGCTTTTGAAAGAATATCCCCATCCCTCGAAAGAAAAAGAATCTTATCAATGTTATTGCTTTTAACATATTCATGTATAAATCGACAATATCCGTATACAAACAGTCCCCCATAAATATATCCGTATTCATATTCTCTCGAAAACTCACACAATCCATTATGTATTTGCGCATTTATAACTCCACGATATATAGCTCCTGTGATTACCGACATATCTTCCGGCCTATAACTATTTCCCACATGATTCACGTTTACATAGTGAAAGGAATTGAACCCATGTTTCCCGGCTTGCTCAATATCTGATTTGAAATTATCACCTACGTGGGCATACGTTAGATTCTCACCCTCTTCTTTCTTTATCAGTTCATATAAATCACCACTGCTCTTTGATTTGTCAAAATCACTAGATACGTAGTAATTGGTAAATTCCGGATACCCACATCGCTTCAGTAATATCTTTATTTGATCAGTACTCAAGTACATATCTGAATTTATTATTATCTTCTTGTCATATTTAATAAGTTCTTCAACCACTCTGTACATATATGGGTTAGCAAAGCAAAGGTCGTATTCTAACTCAAGCTCAAGATTCATTGCCACTTCTTTATCTATACCTGTTTCTTTGGACAATAAATCGTATATTTCACTAAGGCTAACTTCATAACTATTTCTTTCCTTCTTTTTTAACTCTCTGGCTTTCCATTCCATCTCCACACGAATTCTTTTAAAATCCATATAGTTAAGCTTCTCGCCAAGTATATAAAAAAGGTCTATGGGTTCAGAAAATGGTCTAAATACTAGCGTATCGAATACATCCAAAGAGATTACATCGTGGTCCGCTAGAATCCCTGCCAGTTCTTTCGGAGACTCTCTTTTAGAAATAGAAGACTCACTGCCCAAATAGTAAAGGTCCTTTTCTTCATAATACGGATACTTGGAAACAATTTTTAATTTATCATTTCTAAAAATGTAATAGGATATATTTAGTCCTATCAGATACATCCACGTATACAATCTTCCTATACCTTTTGAACGACTTCGTTGCTTCTTATACCGCTCTTTTATACCTGGTACTTTATTTACAAAGGCATGGTATAACTCTTCCTTAAGTTTCATTTACTCTCCCCTTACTAACTAGCTTGCATTTTCGCATATTGTCCGCATACTTCCGATGCCTTACCTATCGCGCGTAGTTCTCCCTTTTCAATCCATACTGCTCTATCACAATTCTTCTCAATAACTCCTGTTGAATGAGAAACCATCAGAACCGTTGAACCTCCGTGTATCATCTCTTTTATGCGTGCTTCACTTTTTTCTCTGAAAAACATATCTCCTACACTAAGCACTTCATCCAAAATCAATATCTCAGGTGTCTCTCTCGCTGTTGCTATCGCAAATCCAAGTCTTGAGACCATACCTGACGAATAATTTCTAACCTTCTCTTCCATAAAGCCTTCAAGCTCAGCAAATGCAACTATATCCGCATACTTTTCATCTATATACTCTTTGGTATAACCAATTATTGCACCATTAAGATATACATTTTCTCTACCTGTAAGTTCGACATCAAATCCGGTTCCAAGCGTTAGTAGCTGTATGTCATTTTTATTTACCTCGACATTGCCTTGTGTTGGACTTAAAGCTCCGGAAATAATCTTTAATATGGTGCTCTTCCCTGCACCATTAGTGCCAATAATTCCAAGTACCTCCCCCTCATACACGTTAAAGCTCACATCGTTTAATGCAGTGAACATTTCATAACTTCTCTGTCTCTTGATAGTTCTTACAATCATCTCTTTAATACTGCTCGACTCGTCCTTCTCACGCTTGAATTGCATGGTTATATTCTTTGCTGCTATCTTTATCTCTCGGCTATCTTGTTCCTCCCCATCATCACTTGCCTCAAGTTTATTAGTCCCCGGCTCTTGTCCTCTATTTGTCCTCTCTTCTCGCATTTCACGAAGGAGCCGTTGCTTACGCATCTGTCTTCGCCGCCTTCTTCTCTTCTTGTTGCTTACTGCAATACCTATCTTTATAACCAATAACACTATCAATATAGTCACTAACAGAACTATTATTATCGTTATGACATTTTTAAATTGTGAAGTCGCTCCGGCATTATTCCTCAAAACCACCTCCGTGGTTGATTCCTCATTTTCAGCAATCTCTTCCGGCATATTAGCTATTGGTATTACACTCATATTCACACTAATCGGGTTAGGGTAGATTGTTTCTCCACCATTATTCACAATAACTACGTCTTGTATTGTTATCGGAGTAGTTCCTTCTGTTAGGGAATGTAATATCAGTATTTCCCGATACTCCAAAGCTTCGATATCCGTTGCGCCTATTCTTACCATTCCCGGTTCAATAAGTGTTCCGCCGGCTTTATATTCTAATATCTCAGGGTCATATGTAATGTTCATTTCTACCGAACTGATACCATCATCTCCGGACACATATACACCTATAGAGGAATGTGTTCCTATTCCCCACTCATAACTATCTTCGTCGAAGAAAACCTTTTCATTAGCTGCTTCTACTTGATTTCCATTTAAGAAAAAAGATGCCACAAAGAGTAGTATCGATAAAATTAATTTCTTTTGCATCGTAAATCCTCTCTATAATTTCTGCATAACCTGGTTTTTATGTTTATTAAAAGTACGATATCCAATCAGATACATGCCTACACTCCATACAATCATCTTAGTAAAATCCATAATACTTGGAACTTGAGCATACATCATCACATTCCGTGCTGAATTGATAAAAACAAACATCGGATTGTTGTCAATGACTGTTCTGATGACTCCTTCTATATTATTAACAGGATAAAATATTGCTGAGCAATACATCCATAACGTAAGTAAAACTGAATATAAGTGCTTCACATCACCGAAAAATACATAGGCGACTGATAAAATATAAGAAATTCCTAGAGAAAATAGTAATACAAAGAGTATAATTAGCGGATATAAAAACATAGTAGGACTAAAACCTATCTTAAAAACAAAAATTAACAACACATATGTCACTAATGAGTACAACATATTAACCAAAGCTGTATACATTCTCGCAAGTATAAATACCTGCATTGGAAATTTAACTTTTATAAGCAAAGTCTTATTATCAACCAAAGTGGTCATTGCATGATTCGACGAATCAGTAAATAACTGCCAAATCAATATCCCTGTTAAGTAATAAATCGGGAAGTTTTCTATCGAACGCTTAAATATCTGTGTGAAAATAAGTGAAAGTACAACCATTGACAACAGTGGATTTAATACACTCCATGCGATTCCAAGATATGACCTTGAGAACTTTCTCTTAATCTCTCTCGCTGTAAGCTCTTTTATAACAAACCAATACTGCTTTCTATCAGCAGTCGCAATGTTAGTTCCATTACTCATTACTTCTTCTCCAACTCCATGTTTTCCTCATATATAATAAATATTTGTACATACGGTACTGCCATAGGTGCCATCTCATATTCTTGCCATATATTACTGCAGAAGCCTCATACCATGCACTTTCTTTTACAATCCCCTTTTTAATTCCAAACATAGCAAGAGTCTTGTTAAATACATGGTTTGCATTCAACTCATCATCTGTCATTGGTGCAGCAACTTTTTGCATTTCATTTTCCAGTACATCATCTGAGAACATGCAGTTTCCATACACTAATGCCTCTTCTCCACATGGGCTGCCCATAAATTTTTTAAAGTTTAACTTAGTGTTTTTAATTGATATCTTATGATTGAAGTCCTCCAAGTTACTAACTTTACTCAAAGTCTCTCGTAAATACTGCATGATACATAACTCATGCTCCTTCGCAAATGTTTTTCTTGCCTTTGATATAACCGCGTATTGCGGAGAGTACTCTTCATGATTTTTCCTATATCTTAGGGTCATACCGTGCGGAGCACTAAATATTACCTCGAACAGACAATTATTAAAATATACCTTTTCTTTTATATCCGCCTCCGGACTAAAGTAATAACAGTGATAATCACTTCGTCTAACACCCTTTGGCAGTTCATATAATCCCCAGTAGTAGCCCGTTAACCTTTGTGTTCCACCAATATGATACAATGCATTATTAATTACTTTTTGCGTAGTTCCTACCCAGCCACTATCTATCATAGCGCTCGGTATATCCTCAAGTAATCCTTCTTGAATTAAATACCCCCTAAGGTTTGGAAATTCTTTCTCAGAGTTTTTTATCATATAGCTCATAAACACCTTTGTACTCGCTAGCAGCTCTTTAATGCTTCCGAGCTTTGAATAGGGTATTTCCTCTTTTAAATTAATCATATTACTTTTATCTTTGTCTTGATTGATACTCGTTATTACTTCTTTGATTTCATCTTCACCAAGTCCTGCACGCCTTAATATCTTCTCCATATTAACGCTTATACCGCCTCTGCATATGTACTCCATTGCTTCATCAATATTCAAGTGGAACATAGGAATTCGAAGCGCATATCTCGAACAGCTCAGATACCTACATTCAATTTGCAGGTCGAATTTATTACAAAAAATTTTGGCACTTTGATACATTAGATAGCCATCTCGTGCCAAAAAATATAGTCTCTTTATTTTATTTTTTTGTGCTTCTTTCAATACCCACAGGGTAAATCCACACAGCCCGGGTCCAAGTACATCTCTTGATATTCTCTCGACAACCCCTCTCCCCTTATCCATTTCGAACCTTTCTCATTAAATATTTAAATGTACTGACTCTGAACAGCCAAGCAAATAGTGGTCTAATTACATATAAAGAAGTTCTGATTTTTAAAATACCTAACTTTCTAAATCCCACATATCTTACCTTCATCTCACTTATCGAATACTTGTATCGCCTCTTCAAGTGTGCTGCATCATCAAATCTATATTCCAAAAGCTTCTCCTTAATATTGTAGCCTTCCAAACCTTGCTCATGGAGCCGCATGAATAATTCATAATCTTCGCATCTGGCTGTATCTTTAGAAACGGTGTACCCCCCAACCAACTCAAGTGCTTCTCTTCGAAACATCACTGATGGATGTATATATGGTGAGTACTCAAGGAAATCTTCTTTTTTCGGTATTTTTTTGACATTTTCATCTCCCCATATTCCTTTATCGTCAATCAAATACGCATTGGATCCAACCCATTGAAACCGTGGATTATATTCTAGAAATCTATACTCCTTTACAAGGCGATTTGGATTCGATATATCATCCGCATCCATTCTCGCAATATACTTGCCCTTTGAATTTGCTACACCTACATTCAATGCATGCGCTAATCCTTTATTTTTGCTATATCTTAAATATTTTATTCGGTTATCACGTCCGGACACTTCCTTAATTAGCTTTACATATTTTTTGTCTGAACCATCATCACAAATAATCATCTCCCAGTCAGTAAAACTTTGATTGATAATTGAGTCTATTGCCTGGAATAATTGTTTTGTGTTTCTAGGATTGTACACTCCCATTACAACGCTCACCTTTATTTCTCTCATACTCATAGGCAGTATTTCCTTCCTTTTCACGAAATACATTGGTATATACCCTATCCATAATCGAATCAGTTTGGGATTTTCTAAACGGATATACGGAATCTACACATTTCTTCATCATAACTTCTCGTTTATCATTTGGCAGGTCATATACAAATTCAATTCCTTCTATGAACTCATCTACGCTTTCACAATTACAGACAAACCCATTTTCTTTATGGCTCATATACTCTCTTGTTCCTCGATTATCCGAAGCTATAACCGGTATTCCCATGGCCAGTGACTCAAGTGCTGCCATCCCCAGTCCCTCCCTTTTGGAGGGAAATATTGTGGCATCTGCGCATCCAATCACATTCTCTATGTCCTTTCTGTAGCCAAGCATGGACACTCTGTCTGCTAAATCCTTTTCATTAATCCACTGTGGGAATTGCTCTTCATAAAATCCTCTGCCACATATGACATATTTGACATCGCTGATTCTATGACCCTCCTGCTTCATTTTCTCCAAAGCTCTAAGTACCATTATTTGATTTTTATTCTGGTTTAGTTCTCCAACTGATATAATCAGAAAATCATTTTCTGTGATTCCAAGTTTTTGACGATTTTCCGTTATTTTTTGACGCGGCAATGGCTTGAACCTTTGCAAGTCCAGCCCAATTCCGGGAATTTTGTATGCTCGTCCATCCCGTCTGAGTCTTAATTGATTTGCGCTATTATAATCCTCTTGATTAATAACTACTATTGTATCTGTCAGTCTGGCAAACACACTCTCAACTATTCGATAACAAGTATTATTAATTAAAGGTGCACCTTTATAGAAGTGAAAACCATGTGCGGTATAAATCACTTTAATATTAATCTCATTACAACAAAGTACACACATACGTCCAAGTACTCCCCCTACAGGTGTGTGGCAATGAATAAGATTAATGTTATTTTCTCTTATTATTCTTTCCAGTTGCTTCAATGCTTTATAATTCTGTCGAACCATAAATGGTGAACGGGCAATTTCTACATGGAAACAAGTCACACCCAGCTTATCTATCTCTTCTTGGTTATGACCATAAGTATGCTCATTCATATTCGCAGCATAATAGACTTTGTAACCCTTGCTTTGTAATATGCTCGCATTATTCATTTCAAATTTGTCAATAAATTCACTTACACTTGCAAGAATAAGCACATTTCCACCCATTAAAATCACCCAATCCATTTATCTTGCTCTATATAAATCACTCACCCCTCGCAGTATTATATATGCTTTGATATGATAATGAAAGGATTCTACCGAATGTACTTTATTCTCATCACTTTTGCATTTTAAAAAATTTTTGACATTTTTAAAATTTAACAATTTATATAAACATTTCACATAATTTCATACGCTAAGCGATGCTGCAAATTCGTGCTCTTATTTTTTTTCATTATATCTAAATTTTTTTTAGATTTTCTATTGTATTTATTTTTAGATGTGCTATGATGAGAATATATTTATCAGTTAATCTTCTTGAAAGGATATTAATTTTATGATTACTACTAAGAAAACTTTGGATCTATTAATTCAATTAGCCGACGGCCTTGCAGCACAATTTGGAAATAGTTGCGAGGTAGTAATCCATGACCTAACTAAGAAAGATATAGAACACTCTATAGCTTATATTGTTAATGGTCATGTAAGCAATCGAAAGGTTGGAGATGGTGCCTCCTCTGTCGTTGTTGAAACAATCAATAAGAATCCTGACTCTCTTAAAGATGAGCTTTCTTATTTAACTAAGACAAATGATGGTCGCATATTAAAGTCAAGTACCATGTATATCAGGGATGAGAAGAACCAAATCCAGTACATCTTCTCAATGAACTATGACATAACAAGCCTTATTGGACTTGACAGTGCAATTCAATCACTAATTAGCACCGCAGAATCAGATAAGGAAAAAACACCTAAGAAAATAACTAATAATGTTAATGATATCTTAGATGACCTAATCGAAGAATCCGTTGCTATGATTGGTAAACCGGTTGCACTAATGACTAAAGACGACAAAGTAGCTGCTATTAAGTTCTTAAATGATGCCGGAGCCTTTCTTATTACAAAATCCGGAGATAAGGTATCTGCGTATTACGATATTTCAAAATTTACTCTATATAACTATCTGGATGCTGCAAAGTAGTTAATAGACTAATTTATCAATTAGTAACTAAACAAATAGCACAAAAGGAGGTTTTTAAAGTGACCGATATCAAATGGACAGCTAACAAGCTACCAAAAACAGATGATAAAAATCTTGCTCTTCTTTCTACTGAAAGCGCTAAGCAAGTAAAGGCTTTTCATGAAAGTTTCCCTCAGTATACAAAGACACCATTAGTTGACCTGAAAGAAATGGCCAAATACCTGGGTATTAAGCAACTCTTTGTTAAGGATGAGTCTTACCGCTTTGGTCTTAATGCTTTCAAGGTACTAGGAGGCTCATACGCAATTGCAAAATATATTGCCGGTAAGCTGGGTAAAGATATTCAAGACGTACCTTATAACGTTTTAACATCAGATGCGCTTAGAGAAGAATTCGGACAGGGCACTTTCTTTACTGCTACTGATGGTAATCACGGACGTGGTGTTGCTTGGGCTTGTAACAAGCTAAAACAAAAATGTGTTGTTTATATGCCTATAGGGACTACACAGACTAGACTTGATCATGTACTACGTGAAGGTGCCAAAGCAAGTATTGAAGATTTGAACTATGATGACTGTGTAAGAAAAGCTGCAAAGGAAGCCGATGAAACCGAAAATGGTGTTATTATTCAGGATACTGCCTGGGACGGATATGAAGAAATCCCAACTTGGATTATGCAAGGGTATGGAACTATGGCATACGAAGCAGATACACAACTAGAGGATTATGACTGTAAACGCCCTACACATGTATTTGTTCAAGCCGGTGTAGGCTCATTAGCCGGTGCTGTGCAAGGATATTTTGCAAATCGCTATCCGGATAACGAACCTAAAGTAATAGTTGTAGAAGCACTTGTTGCAGCTTGTCTCTATAAAGGCGCACTTGCAGGTGACGGCGATGTAAGGATGGTTGGTGGCGATATGCTCACTTTAATGAATGGTCTTGCTTGTGGCGAGCCCAGCACTATAGCTTGGGACATACTTCGTAACCATGTTGACACGTTCACTGCTTGTCCCGACTGGGTAACAGCTAAAGGCATGAGGTTATTAGCTGTACCTATAAAGGGTGATACCCCTATAACTGCCGGTGAATCAGGAGCAGTAACAATGGGACTTCTACATACCATTATGACTAATGATGATTATAAAGATTTACGAGAGAAGTTAGAACTAGATGAAACGTCTAGTGTTCTCCTCTTTTCAACGGAAGGCGATACAGATCCCGGACGTTATCAAGATATAGTTTGGAACGGTGCAAATTCATTATAAGAAAAGTGAGGTAAAAAATGAACTTTCAAGAAATCAAACAGGCAGCACAAAATTATGAGAAAGATATGACAGCATTTTTAAGAGCTATCGTAAAAGACCCCGGCGAAAGTTGCGATGAAAAGAAACACATTAACACTATAGCCACAGAGATGAAGAAATTAAATTTTGACGAAGTACAAATCGACCCACAAGGCAATGTAATCGGCTATATGGGAACCGGAAGTCGTATAATTGCATATGATGCACATATAGACACAGTTGGAGTCGGCAATATTGACAACTGGAACTTTGATCCTTATGAAGGATATGAAAACGATACTGAAATCGGTGGACGTGGAGTTTCCGATCAGTGTGGTGGACTTGTGTCAGCTGTATATGGTGCAAAGATTATGAAGGACTTTGATTTAATACCGGAAGACTGCAAAATAATGGTAACAGGAACAGTTCAAGAAGAAGACTGTGACGGATTATGCTGGCAATATATTATTAACGAAGATAAAGTACGTCCTGAATTTGTAGTAATTACAGAACCTACTAACAATAAAATATATCGTGGTCATCGTGGACGTATGGAAATACGTGTTGATGTTGCCGGAATATCTTGTCATGGCTCAGCACCCGAACGTGGTGAAAATGCCATTTATAAAATGGCTGAAATACTAATTAATGTTAGAGACCTTAATGAAAATGATGCTGCAGATGATAAAGAAGTCAAAGGACTAGTTAAAATGCTTGAGGAAAAATACAATCCTCAATATAAAGAAGCTCAGTTTCTCGGACGTGGTACTATAACAACTTCGGAAATCTTCTTCTCATCACCTAGTAGATGTGCGGTAGCAGATGGTTGTTCAGTATCACTAGACAGACGTATGACCGCAGGCGAAACTTGGGAAAGCTGCTTAGAAGAAATAAGACAATTACCGGCTGTAAAGAAATATGGTGCAAAGGTAAGTATGTATAAGTACGACCGTCCTTCTTATACAGGACTAGTATATGAAACAGAATGTTACTTCCCAACTTGGGTAATTCCCGAGGATCATGCTGCTTGTAAAGCTGTAGTAGAAGCTTTTGACGGAGTATACGGTGACCCAATCGTTGATAAATGGACATTTTCAACAAATGGTGTATCTATAATGGGACGTGAAGGTATCCCTTGTATTGGCCTTGGACCCGGTAAGGAAGAAGAAGCTCATGCACCTAACGAGAAGACATGGAAAGCGGATCTTGTACAGTGTGCTAGTGTATATGCTTGTGTTCCTACTTTATATATGAAATAAATTATTAAATGCAACCTTAAACGAGAGAAAATCGGAGGATAAAATTATATGAAAACTTTACAAACTTATATTGATAAGCTTAATGCACTTAATTTCAAGGACATGTACAATGACGACTTTTTTCTTACATGGGAAAAGTCTGATGATGAAATCGAAGCTGTTTTCCTAGTGGCTGACGCACTTCGTTATATGAGAGAAAACAATATTTCTACTAAGGTCTTCGAAAGTGGTCTCGGTATATCTCTTTTCCGCGACAATTCAACTAGAACTCGCTTCTCTTTCGCTTCTGCTTGTAATCTATTAGGCTTAGAGGTACAAGATTTAGATGAGGGTAAATCACAAATCGCACATGGTGAAACTGTTCGCGAAACTGCAAATATGATTTCATTTATGGCTGATGTAATTGGTATCCGTGATGATATGTATATTGGAAAGGGTAATGCATATATGCATGAGGTTGTTGATTCAGTTACTTCCGGAAACAAGGACGGTATCTTAGAGCAAAAACCTACATTGGTAAATCTTCAATGTGACATCGACCACCCTACGCAGGCCATGGCTGATATGCTTCATATCATACATGAGTTTGGCGGAGTTGAGAATTTA
The DNA here is from genome assembly GCA_047973235.1 of Suipraeoptans sp. GTDB lineage: Bacteria > Bacillota > Clostridia > Lachnospirales > Lachnospiraceae > Aequitasia. Next base: position 43,452 of record JBKEBP010000247.1, read on the forward strand.
AAGGGCAAGAAACTAGCAATGACATGGGCATACTCTCCTTCATATGGTAAGCCGCTCTCCGTACCCCAAGGTGTAATCGGTCTTATGACAAGGTTTGGAATGGATGTAACTCTTGCTCATCCTGAGGGATATGAGGTATTTGAAGAAGTGGAAGAAGTTGCAAAATCAAATGCAGCAAAATCCGGCGGTTCATTTACTAAAACTAATAGTATGGCTGATGCATTTAAAGATGCAGACATTGTATATCCAAAGAGCTGGGCGCCATTTGCTGCTATGGAGAAGCGTACTGATCTCTATGCTGATGGTGATTCTGCGGGAATAGATGCTTTAGAAAAAGAGCTTCTAAAACAAAATGCTAATCATAAGGACTGGACATGCTCTGAGGAACTTATGAAAACAACAAAGGATGGTAAGGCTCTATACCTTCACTGTCTACCTGCTGATATTTCAGGTGTTAGTTGTGACGAAGGCGAAGTAGATGCTTATGTATTTGATCGATACAGAGTTCCGCTCGACTCAGAAGCCAGCTCTAAACCGTATATAATAGCAGCTATGATTTTCCTCGCTAAGTTTGAAAATCCGACAGAAATTTTAAAGAAGCTTGAGGAAAAAGGTCTTCCAAGAATCTTTGAATAAGCATCCGGAGGGATTGATTATGATTAAAAAGAAAAGAATTGTCATAGCACTCGGAGGCAATGCTCTCGGGAATAATCTCCCGGAGCAGATGCTGGCTGTTAAGACGACTGCTAAGGCTATAGTTGATTTATTAGAAGAAAACTGTGAAGTAATAATTGTACATGGTAATGGTCCTCAAGTTGGTATGATTAACAATGCAATGAGTGCGCTTAGTCGCGAAAACCCGAACCAGCCAAACACACCACTATCAGTATGTGTTGCAATGAGTCAGGCATATATTGGCTACGATTTACAAAATGCACTGCGTGAGGAAATGCTTGTTCGTGGTATTCCTGATATTCCTGTTACAACTATGATTACACAAATGCGCGTAGATGGTAATGCTCCTGAATTCGATCATCCGTCAAAGCCCATAGGTCACTTTATGTCAAAAGATGAGGCTAATAATGCCGTTGAAAAATACGGTTACATAGTAAAAGAGGATTCCGGACGAGGTTACCGAAGAGTTGTTGCCTCACCAAAACCTGTTGAAATCGTAGAACTTCGAGCTATTCGCTCACTTGTAAATGATGGTCAATTAGTTATTGCATGTGGTGGTGGCGGTATTCCTGTCACTTTAAAAGGAACTCACTTAAAAGGCGCAAGTGCAGTAATAGACAAAGACTTTGCTGCTTGCCTACTTGCTAAGGAACTTGATGCCGATTGCCTCATTATACTAACTGCTATTGAAAAAGTTGCCGTTAACTTTGGAAAGTCTGATCAAAAATGGCTGGATAGCATGACTCCTGTGGAAGCAAAGCAATACATAGCTGAAGAGCAATTTGCTCCCGGTTCAATGCTTCCTAAAGTCGAAGCTGCCATGCAATTCGTCGAATCAAAGGAAGGTCGCGAAGCTATAATCACACTTCTTGAAAAGGCCGGAGAAGGTGTTAAAGGTAAGACCGGAACTCATATACATATGTAATAAGAATTCTATTAAAATATTAACAAAACACCAACTAAAAAGGATGCAGGTAATGCCTGACATCCTTTTGGGACTATCCCAAGGATTGTGTAAACCTTCAAACTGATGTAAGATAATTACAACCGTTAGGAGGTTTATAATGGCAAGAAGAAGAGAGGAATCACCACAGAAAAAAGCACTGCGTGAACTGATGAAAGACTATCTTAAAAACAGCGATGTCAAGATCAAAGATGGAGCAGATGTCAACGCGGCAATGCGGGATAGGTTGTCT
>JBKEBP010000267.1:0-6695 GCA_047973235.1 Suipraeoptans sp.
GAGGTATCTGTACTTACCGGGTATGGTCTTATGGCATTAGGCGGGATGATACTCAATATTGTTCTATATTTCTGTGCGCTTATGTGTTCTCATCTTGCAGCATTTGGAACGCTATATGAGTTAAAGGTTAACTTTGCGACACATCTTGCAAAAGTCCCGCTTGGATTTCATGTAATGATAGGTAGTGGTAAGCTGCGTAAGGTTATGGATGAGAATATAGAAAAAGTAGAGCAATTTATTGCACATCAACTACCGGATTTGATTGCAGCTTTTGTTGCGCCGGTGGTAATGGTGGTTATCCTAATTGTGGTTGATTGGAGACTTGGACTTGCGGCACTTGTTGGTGTTATATTAGCATTTGTTTTACAAACGGCCATGTATGGAAAAGAAGGCGCAAAAAGCATGATGGAAAAGTACCAAACATCGCTTGAAAATATGAACAATGCATCAGTAGAATACATTCGTGGAATATCTGTCGTTAAGGCATTTAAACAGACAGTGTACTCATTTAGAAGACTGCACGATACTATAAAGGAATATACAAGTATGGTAATTCCCTACACTCTCAGCTGGGAAAACTCTATGTCGTTATTCACTACATTGATTAATCACATTTATCTATTTATTTTACCGGTAGGTATCCTGATTGGAATGAACACCTCGGATTATAGAGAGTTTTCTGTAACCCTTATTTTCTATTTGGTATTTGTTCCTGTAATTGCAAATGTATTGATGAAGATTATGTACGTGAATTCGGATGTAAGACGTATTACAAATGGTGTGGAAGCTATGGACAAGATATTAGATGAGCCGGAGCTTGCACAGCCAACAAATCCTAAGACTACAAATAAGCATAATGTGGAGTTTAAGAATGTTACATTTTCATATACAAAAGACGGAGAAACGCAAGCTCTTAGCAAGGTGAACTTTAAAGCTAATGCAGGTGAGGTGACCGCTATAGTAGGACCTTCAGGTGGGGGTAAGAGTACGATAGCGCATTTGATTCCCAGATTTTTTGATGTAACAGAGGGAGAAGTGCTGGTAGGTGGTCTAAATGTAAAGGAGATGCTTTCAAGTTATTTGATGGAGAAGGTCAGCTTCGTATTTCAAGATGTATATATGTTTAAGCAAAGTATTAAGGATAATATAAAAATGGGAAATCCGGAAGCATCAGATGAAGAAGTGGAGCGTGCAGCGAAGGCGGCGCAATGCCATGATTTTGTTACACAGCTTCCAAATGGATATGACACTGTAATTGGAACTAAAGGTGTTCATTTATCAGGGGGTGAGATGCAGCGACTTGCTATAGCTAGAGCAATAGTAAAGGATGCACCGATAATTGTACTTGACGAGGCAACTGCATTTGCAGATCCGGAGAATGAGCACTTGATTCAAAAGGCTTTTGAAAAATTAATGAAGGGTAAAACGGTAGTTATAATTGCACATAGACTATCTACTGTTCGCGGCGCTGACAAAATAGTAGTAATGGATAATGGACAGGTGGTTGAAGAGGGCAATCATGAAGCATTAATTGCAAAAAAAGACAAGTATGCATCGATGTGGAGAACCTATAATGAAACTGCTAGTTGGGTAATGGGAGCAAAGGAGGCACAGGTTAATGGATAGTACAAAAAAACAACCTTATTTAAAAAGAATGCTGATGCTAACTGACAAGGGGTACAGGGATTTGCTTAAGGCAGTTGCAGCATGCACACTTACAAATTTCTCGCTTTTCATACCGGCAGCAGTGATGCTAAGAGTAGTTGTGGAGTTGATAAAACCATTTAATAATGAAGAGATAACATGGTCGACGTTATGGATACTCTTCGGTGTGGGAGTTATAGGTGCGATATTAGTATTCCTATGCAGCAAGAACGACTATAGAAAGACTTATGTAACTTCATATAGAGAGAGCGAAAATACACGTATCACACTGGCAGAACATATAAGAAAGCTACCGATGAGTGTATTTAATTCAAAGGATTTAACAGAGCTTACTACAAATATGATGGCAGATGTAGCAACTAGTGAACATGTAATGAGCCATGTATGGCCTCAGTTATTAGCAAATGGAATATCGGTTACACTTGTCAGTATCTGTCTTGCGTTTTTTGACTGGAGAATGGCTCTTTGCGTATTTGTTTCAGTACCAATAGCATTTTCAATAATTTTCCTTGCTAAGAAAATACAAATAAACCTAGGAAAGAAGCATGTTGAAGCGAAGCTTGAAGCTTCGGAGCAGGTACAGGAGTATATTGAGGGGCTAAAGGTTATAAAAGCATGCAACTTAGATGGCGAAAAAGCAGAGAAGTTAGAAAAGGCTTTAAGTACGATGCGAAGTTTGGCAATTAAGTTTGAATTCGGTTCAGGAGTCTTTGTAACGGGTGCGCAGATGATACTTCAGGCGGGCGTAGGTCTTACGGTATATGTTGGTTCAATACTGATATCGGGAGGTCAAATTGAGCTTATCCCATTACTTATGTTTTTACTGATAGTTACTAGAATTTATGGGCCAATTATAGTAGAGCTGCAATTGCTGCCTGAATTGTTCTACCATCAGATATCACTTGCAAGAATGCGGGCAATTATGGAATATGAGCCTATGGAAGGAATAGAAACACCTATTAATGAGTATACGATTCAGTTTAATAATGTAGACTTTAGCTATAACAGGGATGGAGAAGAAACAATAAGTAATGTAACTACTACAATACCTGCAAATGGAATCACAGCACTTGTAGGGCCATCGGGAAGTGGAAAAAGTACGTTATCGCGTCTTATTGCGAGATTTTGGGATACGGATAACGGAAGTGTTACTGTAGGTGGTGTAGATGTTAAGACACAAGACCCGGAACATCTGATGACAAACATGTCCTTCGTTTTTCAAGATGTAGTATTATTTAATGATACAATATATAATAATATTAAAATAGGAAATATGGATGCTACAGATAAAGAAATAAAGGCTGCAGCTAAGGCTGCGCGGTGTGAAGAATTCATTAACAAGCTTCCGGATGGCTATGAGACAATATTAGGAGAAAATGGAAGTACATTATCCGGCGGTGAACGACAGAGACTATCAATAGCAAGAGCACTTTTAAAAGATGCACCTATAGTTCTTTTGGATGAAGCGACCGCAAGTCTTGATCCTGAAAGTGAATCTTCAATTCAAGGAGCTATAGGTACACTAATACAGGGTAAAACCGTAATAGTCATTGCTCATAGACTACGTACAATTTCTAGTGCTGACAAGATAATAGTCCTTGATAATGGACATATTGCAGAAGAAGGAACACATAGTGAGCTTTTAAATAAGAAAGGTCTGTATAATAAATTATTTACGATACAACAAGAAAGCCTAGGGTGGTCAGTGTAGAGCTTTTACCATTGTATACATTGCCTTTTGCGTGCATTTGGATTATAATGTGTTTTGAAAACAAACAGAAAATGGAGGGACACATTATGTTAGTTTCAGCAAAAGCAATGTTAGACAAAGCTGTCGAAGGACACTATGCAGTCGGACAGTTTAATATTAATAATTTAGAGTGGACAAAAGCGGTATTACATACAGCGCAAGAATGCAATTCACCGGTTATTTTGGGCGTATCAGAAGGCGCAGGAAAGTATATGTGTGGATTTAAAGTTGTTGCAGATATGGTAAAGGCAATGGTAGAAGAGATGGGAATTACTGTTCCTGTAGCACTTCATCTTGACCATGGCAGCTACGAAGGAAGTAAGGCCTGTATTGAGGCAGGATTTTCTTCAATCATGTTTGATGGTTCACATTATCCAATAGATGAAAACGTAGACAAAACTAAAGAATTAGTTGGAATATGTAATGAAAAGGGTCTATCTATTGAAGCGGAAGTAGGATCAATCGGTGGAGAAGAAGATGGAGTTATAGGTAAAGGAGAATGTGCAGATCCAAAAGAATGTAAGATGATAGCTGACTTGGGAATAGATATGTTAGCTGCCGGAATTGGCAATATTCATGGCAAGTATCCTGCTAATTGGGAAGGGTTAAGCTTTGAAACATTAGATGCAATTCAAAAACTTACAGGCAAGATGCCATTAGTTCTTCACGGTGGAACAGGTATACCTGATGACATGATAAAAAAAGCAATTGATTTAGGAGTAGCTAAGATAAATGTAAATACCGAATGTCAATTAACATTTGCAGCTGCTACAAGAAAATATATTGAAGAAGGTAAGGATTTAGAGGGTAAAGGATTTGACCCGAGAAAGTTACTTAAACCGGGCACAGATGCTATTATGCAAACTGTCAAAGAAAAGATGGAATTGTTTGGTTCTGTTGGTAAAGCGTAACAAAAAGAATAAACCTACTTGCCTTTTACTAAAGAGTGAGTTATACTTACAAGGTAATTTTGAACGAAGGCGTTCCAATTGAAATTGGAGTGCCTTCTTTTGCATATATATTAACTAAGAAAGGACAGACAATGATGAGTGATGCAATTAATGTAGTAGAGATTTTTGGGGAGGATGTATTTAACGATAGTGTAATGCAGCAACGCCTACCAAAGAAGGTTTACAAAGATTTAAAGCAAATGATTGACGAAGGAAAAGAAATGGACTTAGTGACTGCTGATGTAATTGCACATGAAATGAAAGAATGGGCAATAGAAAGAGGCGCGACCCATTATACTCACTGGTTTCAACCACTTACCGGAGTTACGGCTGAGAAGCATGACTCATTTATATCTGCACCTTTAGAGAATGGCAAGGTTCTAATGAGCTTTTCAGGAAAAGAGCTTATTAAAGGAGAACCGGATGCATCATCATTTCCATCAGGAGGACTCCGTGCTACATTTGAAGCTAGAGGATATACAGCATGGGATTGTACATCTCCGGCATTTGTAAGACATGATGCAGCCGGTGGAACGCTATGCATTCCTACAGCATTTTGTTCATATACGGGAGAAGCACTTGATCAGAAGACACCTCTTCTTCGTTCAATGGAAGTGATTAATAAGCAATCGTTGAGACTTATTCGTCTATTTGGAAATACAACATCTAAAAAGGTTACGCCATCGGTTGGACCTGAGCAGGAATATTTTTTAGTAGATGCAAATAAATTTGCACAGAGAAAAGACCTTATATATACGGGACGTACTTTATTTGGTGCTATGCCTCCGAAAGGTCAGGAAATGGACGACCATTACTTTGGAACTATTCGTCAAAGAATAGCCGGATATATGAGGGATATTAATGAAGAGTTGTGGAAGGTTGGTGTATCAGCCAAAACACAACATAATGAAGTCGCACCGGCACAGCATGAGCTTGCGCCCATTTATGCAAAAGCTAATGTTGCAGTAGACCATAATCAAATAATAATGCAGACACTTAAGAGAATTGCGTGTAAACATGATTTGAAATGTCTATTACATGAAAAACCATTTGCAGGAGTTAATGGTTCAGGAAAGCATAATAACTGGTCACTTACTACTAATGATGGCAAAAACTTGTTAGAACCCGGGAAAACACCTCATGAAAACATTCAGTTCCTATTAGTCCTGGCTTGCATATTAAGAGCTGTGGACAGACACGCTGAACTTCTAAGAGAGTCAGCAGCAGATGCGGGTAATGACCATAGACTAGGTGCCAATGAAGCACCACCAGCTATTATCTCTGTTTTCTTAGGTGAACAACTGGAAGATGTTGTTGAACAACTTGTTTATACAGGGGAAGCAACTAGAAGTAAAAAAGGTGGAACGCTTGAAACCGGTGTTAAAACATTGCCACACCTTTCAAAGGATGCTACAGACAGAAACAGAACATCACCTTTTGCATTTACAGGTAATAAATTTGAATTCCGTATGGTAGGATCAAGAGATTCAATAGCAGCACCAAATGTAGTTTTAAATACGATAGTTGCAGAATCATTCGCGGATGCTTGTGATATTTTGGAAGCATCAGATGATTTTGAAAAGGCAGTTCATGACCTTATTAAAGATTATATGACGGATCATCAAAGAATCATTTTCAACGGAAACGGATACACACAGGAGTGGGTTGATGAAGCTGCAAGAAGAGGGCTGCCGAATATCAAATCAATGGTTGAAGCGGTATCAGCAATTACAAGTGACCAAACAGTAGCTCTATATGAAAGATTTAACGTATTTACTAAGGCAGAACTTGAATCACGTGCTGAGATTAAATATGAGAACTATGCAAAAGCAATTAATATTGAAGCTCGTACGATGATAGATATGGCATGCAAACAACTTATACCTGCAGTCATCAAATATACAAAGACTTTAGCTGATGCAGTTGTCGCTGTCAAAGCAGCCGGAGCTGACGCATCTGTTCAGACAGAAATGCTTAACGAAGTGACATCACTTTTAAAAGTGGCTCAAGCAGCATTAGAAAGTTTGATAGAAGTGACAGACAAAGCAGGAACAATGGAGGAAGGTAAAGAGCAATCCTTCTACTACCATGATGTGGTAATGCCGGCGATGGCAGCATTAAGAACACCTATCGATGCACTCGAAATGAAGGTTGACAAAGAGGAATGGCCAATGCCTTCATATGGAGATTTAATGTTCGAGATATAGAAAATGAGTCTGTGAAAGAATTTCTGTAAATTAAGAATAATAAGGTCTTCTATGATAAAATAAAATCATAGGAGGCCTATTATTATGGCAAGAAGAGAAAAGAAACCTGTACACAAAGTCGAA
>JBKEBP010000146.1:0-7011 GCA_047973235.1 Suipraeoptans sp.
AGAAAAAGTGGTTGAAATTAGCCACTTTTTTTCTCTTTTTATAAAGTTTTAGGGAGATGATAACTCGTTTTCGAGTTATCATCTCCCTATTTTGGAATCTGCCCTATTTCCCGACAGCCCCCTGTCCATATCATGAGTAATGGTATTTTTTCCTTTGTGTAATAAGGGATCCTACTGTGAAAAGAAGCGCCAGTAGCTCAGCAACCGTTACCGCCAGCCATATGCCGTTTATTCCTAAGATAATCGGCAGCACAAAGACGGCAATGGCCGGAAAAATCAGCGTCCGTATAAATGATAAGCTTGCAGCGATTAGACCACTGTTCAGGGATGTGAAGAATCCAGCGCCGAAAACATTGAATCCGCACAATACGAATGACAGCGAAAACAGTCTAAATGCGTGGGTGGTCATCGTCAGCAGATCGGCATCATAGCCAACAAAAATCCGCGACAATGGCGCTGCTGCCACCTGCGCAAGAATCGTAAGTATAACGCCGAAGATTCCCATGAGCGTCAGCCCCTTGCGGAGTAGGCTTTTGAGTTCCTGATGGTTTTCAGCTCCGTAATGATAGCCGACGATGGGCGCACTGCCGATAGAGAATCCGATGAAGATCGCAATAAAGATAAAGTTGACATACATGATGACGCCATATGCGGCAATGCCATCTTCACCGGCAATTTTCATGAGCTGCAAATTATACAGAACGCTGATGATGGAGGACGAAATGTTTGTCAGCATTCCTGATGCGCCATTTGTGCAAACCTTTAGCATATCTGCGACGCGGAATGTAGGCTTTACAATTCGAAGCAGGCTGCTGTTTTTCCTTGCAAAGTAGAAAAGAGGTCCAATGCCACCAACTACTTGGCTAATGATGGTGGCGAGCACCGCCCCGACAAGCCCCCATTGAAATACGGCGATAAAAAGCGCATCCAATACAATGTTTGCGACACCTGCACCAACTGTGAATGCGAGCCCGTGATTCGGCTTTTCTGCGACGGAGAACAGGGATTGAAAAATTATTTGAAGCATATTTGCCGTTTGGCCAATCAGCATGATTCTGCCATATATGATACAATCATCGAAAAGTTGCCCGGTTGCACCCATTGCACTGGCAACTGTCGGCAGCAAGAAAATACCAATAATGCTTAAAGTGATAGCACTGATAATCGTCATGAAAATCAGCATGGAAAAAAGCTGATTTGATTTGGTCTTGTCGCCCTCGCCCAGCGTTTTGGCGACTAATACGCTGCCGCCTGTGCCGATCATAAAGCCGATTGTGCCGATCCCCATCAGAAACGGCATGATTAAATTAATGGCCGCAAAAGGAGTTTTGCCAACAAAGTTTGATACAAACAGGCCATCGACAACACCATAAATAGATGTAAATATCATCATGATGATGGATGGCGCTACGAAGCGAAAAAGTTTTTTATAGGTGAAGTGATCGGATAATTGAATTCTCATAATGTTTACTATTTCCTCATATCCAGCCAAATTTTCGCATATTCCGCAATCTGCGGTGCGATGGCCTTGATTTCGATATTTGTTGTATTAATGCAAAGATGATAGTTTTCTTTTGCGCCCCATTTTGAGCTGCTTATCATGTCATAGCGACTTGCTCTGGCTGCATCAATTTGCTTGATTTGCTTTCTTAGCCCGCTGTCAGTCAGATTTTCATCCGACATTGAGCGCTCTCTACAGCGGCTTATTTTTGATGTCATGTCAGCATAGACAAATAAGCTGAGCGGCTGCTGTTCTTTCAGTAGGATGTCTGCGCTTTGCCCCATAATGATGCAATCACCATGTTCAGCAAGACTTTTCACAACCTTCTGCTGTGCAATGAGAATATTGTTTGCCGTCTGATTGCTAAGCGTAGGATAGGCAAATGTGCGGCCAATTGTAATCGGGTAGCTACGCAGTATTCCCTTAGCCAATATTTCGGCAACATACGTTTCGTCCAGCTTGCTTTCTTTAGAAATTGCTGCAATGATTTCTCTGTCGTAATAAGCGATACCGAGAAGGTCAGCCATGCGCTTGCCAAGCTCACGGCCACCGCTACCAAACTCACGACTGATTGTTATGATTTTCATACTAATACCTCTTTTCTGTTTTCGTTGGCTTTCAGTTCATACTAGCCAAAATATAAGCGCCCACTTATGAAAAGCAGGCACAACGATAATGACTGTGATTTCAGTGCTCTCATTCTTTTAGCAATCCGCTGATTTCCTCCCGCAAAATTTCTAAATGTTTTTTTGATAGCGTCAGAAGCGCCTCGCGCTCCCCCTCGGAAAGACGATTAAATGCGTTTTGTTCAGCATTTATAAGGGGACGAACGAACCTGTTTCCAAGTTCTTTTCCGCTATCCGTTAGACTTACTAGCTTCACCTTGTAATTGTCGGGGGAAGGAGTTAAGCTTACGAAGCCCTCCTTAACGAGACCATTCACAGCGGAATTGATAGTTGTTTTCGTCAGAGACCACTGCGCGCAAAGTTCTTTCTGCGAGTATGGCTGATCCGACTCGCACAGAGAATATATGACAGACGCTGCTGCATCAGAAAGTCCAAACTGTAATGCTAATCGATGATATAGCTCATCCGATTCCTTGTACAATTGGTTGAGCCTGGCCTGCAGTTCAAGTGTTTCTCGTTGCATAATATCGCCTCGCTTTCTATCGGTACGATTTCGAACTGATAGAAAGTATAGCAAGTATTTGCAGCTTTGTCAAGCGGTGTTCTGTTGAAGTTATATTTGTTGGTAAAAATCATAATGCGGAGCTTAAAATTATTTCGAGTGAGGGATATCGGTTCTCGCTGTACCCATTTTCGGGGTGCGGTTCAGCCCACGGGTGCACAATTACACGATACCCATGTCGCTGGAAAGTGGGTGCATCAATACACGATATTGCACCCACAAAACGCAAAAAAAGCCACCCTGTAGGGTGGCATAATGGCATGTCGAAAGACCTAAAAGCGCTTGTTCCTTCGGCTGTTTTGTGTTATTATTACAATATATTTTTTAGTGCAGAGATCAAGGTGAACCCACTCTTGCATTTAACACTGAAACATCTTTCGACATGTGACTATAAGGTCCTGAAAGAACTCAGTCATATAGCTAAAAATCTCTATAATCAAGGACTCTATATCGTCCGTCAACATTTCTTCAGTCATAATGAGTATTTAAGCTATGCTAAGAATTACTCCCTACTTAAACAGTCAGAAAACTATAAAATCATAAACTCAAATATGGCACATCAAATTCTTAAAGAAGTAGATGATGTATTTAAATCCTTCTTTGGGTTACTTAAGCTTGCTAAAAGCGGCAAGTATATTTATTCCGATATATCCATGCCAGGATATTTGAAGAAAGATGGTTTTACTACACTTGTAATAGGATTCGTAAGATTAAATGACAACACTCTGACTATTCCATATTCAAATAGTTATAAGAAAGACCATTAAAGAGATATGTATTATCCCAAAAGCCGGAGCTAGGTTCTTTGAAATCCGGTATACCTATGAAGTGGAATCGGAACAAAGAAACTTAAATCAAAACAATGCACTAGTTATTGACCTAGGTGTTAATAATCTCGCAGAGTTATTCAAAGCCTTGAGCTTTTTGAATAATATACAAAAAATCTAGGAGGATGAGATATGAAGAGGAAACTATTAACAGTGCTACTATTATGCACAATGACAATGTCTTTAGTGGCTTGTGGGAGCAGTTCGGACACCACGAACGAGGCAACGATCACAGACAGCGAAGCTACAAGCGAAGAAACCACTGAACCAAATGAACCAAATGAACCAAATGAAGCAAAAGAAGTGGAAACAAATGAGTTATTGGAAATTGAATTTGTAGAGTATGGATATTCATATAGTGATGGATACGTCCACTATGCTTTTACAATTACTAACCCTAGTGATGATATTATTTATCAGTATCCGATAGTGGATATAACGGCAAGGACTGCTGACGATAGTCTTGTCGGTGTTTCCACACAAATTTTTAGTTACTTATTGCCGGGAGACAGTGTATCTTATGGTGCGCCATTTGATGTCACATCAGAGCCGTCAGAAGTTGAGTTCTCGGTAAGTTCTGGGAGAGAAGCTACTTTTATTCCTGACGAGCACAATGTACCGAATTCTGCATTGATAGTATCAAATACGACCGAAACAGTCGGCTCGTATGAGTCTACTAAATATATTGGAGAGGTTGAAAATACAAGCGAATATGATCAAAACGTTTTATTGGTTGTTATATTAAAAAATGGTGGAGAGATTGTTTATGGGACACTATCATATTTAGATAACATAGGTGCCGGACAAAAGAGAGCTTTTGATATCCTCGAATTTGATGTTCCTGCACATGATGAGTATGTTATATCACCCTACATTATTTACTAAGTTGACAAAAAAAATAATTTACCGGCATTCATCTCGCTGCTTGCAGAAGCAGGAGTCTTCTGCCTAGAAATGATAAATGATCTGGAAAAGCATCAAATGTTCCATTGGCTATGCATAACCAAGCTTATGATTTGTCCGGATTACGTATAGGCGAACACATGGCACTTGATACGTCAGATGTAGATTTAATATAGAGATGTATTTGCACGTCACAGAGCGACTAAAGGAGCATGACAATAATACTCTAAAGATTATTAACGTAATGTAGTTGCCCCTTTTCTGCCCATTTTTTAGTTTTTCAATAAGAAAAAGACACCGCAAACGCTGTATTTACAGCGTTTGCGGTGTCTAATTCCGATGGACCTGGCGGGAATCGAACCCGCGTCCGAAAGCCCTTCCATAATAGTTTCTCCCATTACAGTCATTACTTTGACATTCCCTCTACAAATCACCTAATGACAGGTTATTTGCTTTAGTAGCTTCATAAATTCTTCCATACCCTCAAAGCTTTGGATACGAAGTGCTCCGTCTTAGATGAAGCCGATTCTTAAGCTACGGAATACTTAAGGTCGACTGCTGCCATTAGGCAGCGTACGCTAAATTTTCGTCTGCGTTTAAAATTTTTTGGAATTTTTAACGTAGTGTCCCACTACGAATGGCTTCTAAAACTTCTAGACCCCCGTCGAAACCAGTACAAGCCCTAAGACTAGTAGGTTTTATTGTGCTTACTTATTATGGATGACAACTTGTAAAATGTCAATATTTTAAAACAAATTTACTCAGTTAATTGATACGCAATTCTCTTGCTCCCATCTTCCACATATATTATTCCACACCTGACAAAATCCAATTTTTCAATTAAATGTCTCATTACTATATTGTCTTCATGAGTATCAATTCTAATATTAGGTATTTTCTGCTTACAGTAATCTATACACTCATGAAACACACCTGACTTTATACCATTTCCTGCAATTCTATGTATTGTACCGTATGACTTATCATTCAACCAATTACCATCTTCTATGTAATCATAAGTTGGATCTATCCCAAGTGCAAAGACAAAAACACCATAAATAATACTCTTCTCTTCCATGACATATAATTGTTCTTTCCTAATATCATTCTCAAGGAGTTTCTTATCAGGATAACTGCACCCCCACTGTAAAGGATTATTTGTCATTTTCATAAATTCTCTTGCATATGCATATATTTTTAAAATATGCTGTAAGTCGTCTACCCCTGCAATTCTAATCATTTTCATTATACCTTTTTAAAATATCATATATTGTCACATCACCTATTTCTCCGATTGATTTGATTGGCGCCGATTCATCTTGATAGGTGTTTATCTGTTTCTCAAACCATGCCATATCTCGCCACATTCCTAATTTATACCCGGCGTTAGAAAAATAAGCATTTCGTTTGAAACCAAGTGACTCATGTAGTCTTTCGCTATTCTTATTTGGAATCGTTACACATCCATAAACAGTCCGTATGCCTAGAAGTTGCAAAATATCTATTAGAGTGCAATACATACTCTTTCCTATTCCTTTAGATACAGCCGTTCTGCTTACATAAACAGTTAACTCCGCTCCCCATTGATACGCATATCGTTCCATAAATCTATGTGCATATGCAAATCCAATAATCTTTCCGCTTTCTTCTGCAACTATATATGGGTAATCTTTTGATATATTCTTTAATTTACTTAGGCTCTCTTCAATCGTAGGTAACTCATAGTCAAAAGTAACCGTTGTATCTATATATTCTTGGTAAACTGTCTGTATTGCTTCTACATCATTTTCTTGTGCCAGTCTAATCTGCATTGTTATATCCCTCCTGCTTCACTTACAATACCACTGTTTAATATCTTTATCAAATCTTTTTTAAGAAAATTAGCACTCAACTCTTGACAGTGCTAACAATGTGTGTTATATAATATATATAGCAAAGAGAGATTTCTAATGATCTTATAAATAGAAAATGAAGTAGTCAAGTAGGTATGACTTATGTTACTATCAAGCTGAGGATATAACAATTTATTTGATGAGATGTTTAAGGATCCATTCTTTAGTCGCCCGTTCAATAATTCGAGTGCACAGATAATGAAGACTGATGTATCAGAGAAACATGGTGATTATTTAATAGACGTTGAACTTCCGGGTTATAAGAAAGAAGATATCAAAGCAGACCTTAAGGATGGATATTTAACAATTTCTGCAAATAAGAATGAAGAAAAGAATGAAAAAGATGCGGATGGTAAGGTACTTAGAAAAGAACGTTACACAGGTTCTTGCAACAGGAGTTTCTATGTAGGAGATAAAATCACACAGGATGACATTAAAGCAGGCTTTAATGATGGTGTACTTCATCTTGAATTCCCGAAAGAAAAAGAAGCTCAAGAAGAACAACCGAAACTTATTACCATTGAGTAATGATAATAATTAACATAGATTGACAGGTTTAATTCTCCTCAAAAAGAAAACGGGGCTGTCGGGAAATAGGGCAGATTCCAAAATAGGGAGATGATAACTCGAAAACGAGTTATCATCTCCCTAAAACTTTATAAAAAGAGAAAAAAAGTGGCTAATTTCAACCACTTTTTCT
>JBKEBP010000163.1:0-2519 GCA_047973235.1 Suipraeoptans sp.
TTTCGACTTTGTGTACAGGTTTCTTTTCTCTTCTTGCCATAATAATAGGCCTCCTATGATTTTATTTTATCATAGAAGACCTTATTATTCTTAATTTACAGAAATTCTTTCACAGACTCGCATAAAAAGAATAACGTATTTTCCGACAGTCCCCAATACAGTTCACATATAATCATAAATTCCATCTTCGAATCAACAATATGACCTTACCCTTAGTATCATTAATGTCAATTGCTCCATATAACCTGCTATCAATTGCATCTTCTCTCTTATCTCCAAGAAGAAATATCTCCCCTTCCTTTAATGTTATCGGAAAATCTATTCCGTCTAAAAAGGGTAGGGTTTCATCAAAAACAAGTTTTTCTTGCTGCACTGAACCATTTATTTTAAATCCCTCTTCATCAAGATTTATAGTATCACCTGCTACAGCAACAACTCTTCTGGCTTGCTCTTCTCCAAGGTATTCGACAATCGCAATATCCCCTGACTTATACGTTTTATCCAAACGATAATATAGCATAACATCCCCCGCTTTAATAGCAGGTATCATATCATCATAATTATACCTATTTATACCAAATATAAATGTTAGTACAATAACGAAAATAACTATAAGGACAAGTAACTTTAGAATCAATCTTAAAATTTCACCCAAAAGTGTTACTTGTCCTTTTTCATTTTTTTCCAATGTATCAGTTTTCATACTTATCCTTAATCTTTCTCTTTGCAAAAAGAATTATTAGAACACTTGAAACTATCAAAAGTACGATAATTGAAATTAATCTTTCTGTATCATCGCCCGTCTTTGCTGATCCATGTTGGTTTGAATTGTTTGCATAACTGTTATTTTTCTCAAAATCACTTTCAGCTTTGACTCCTTTATTAACGAATTCTAATCTCTCCAGTTTATATCCTTTTGCATTCTTGAAATACACCTCTGATCCTAATACTCCATTTGTATTTCTTTTTACTGCAACTATAATAGTAAAAACACTGTCATCAAAAATCATATTTTCTTTGACATCGGATCTCTGTTCTATCTTATATTCATATATCCCTGCATCCGTATACGTTAATGGTCCAAGTATGTATTCAGCATTCCCCATTATACAGAATGTATACTCTTCACTTTGGTTCTCATTAAGTCCCAAACCCATAGAGCCCAGTCCGGTAACGACATATCTTCCTTCTTCTTTCTCTGCATTGCTAACGCCTATTACACTCTGCTTTATGGAAACTGTTACATCTAATGCAGACGACTCCTCAGCGTAAGTCAATATGCTTGTACTACTAAGTATCAGTATCAGAAAGAGGCCCATAATAATTGATACTGCTATTTTATTATTTTTAATTATTCCCTTACCTCTCATTTGTTCTCCATACTCTTCTTACGTTTCTTTATCAGATGCCTTTCTAATTTCATTAAAGCAATGACTAATATAACAATAATTGAAAATATAATCATTATTTTGATAAAGCCCATGCTTTTCATATTGCTAATAACTGTTTGTATATCTATACTGAATTTCTTTTTACTCGTCTCATTGTCTAAAAAGTTATTTGTAAAAACTTCATCTGTGATTTTCGCAACTAATATGTGGCGACCATTGGTTGGTTCCGGTGCACATGTGCTAAGAAGTACTATTCTATCATTAGCCATTATATCAATTTCGCGATAATATAATGCCGACTCTTTTAAATATAACAAATAATCTGATTTCTTATTTTGACTCACGTCTATACCCGGATTGTAGAGTTTCCAATCATATGCGTCCGCAACAATATAAGAAAAAAATTCCAGTCCATAGTCTCGTCCACCGAAGTGTAGATTTCCATACATATGATTATCAAAGAAGTCTTCTTCCAGAAATTTATCTAAATCACCAAACATCGCACTCTCTTCCATGTGATGGCCGTATATGATGGTATTAAAATCTATAAAATCCGGACTATTATTAGCATCTAAATAAATACTTCCTGCCATTGAATAAGAACCATCAACTGCAGTATCCAAATATTTATTGCTTTCTTCACTATACAGTACAGGATAATCTATCTTAGTTCCATATACCTCTAACCATGCAATAACATCGGGATTTATCTCTTGCAGCTCACTAAAAGACAATGATTGTGATCCTTCCGGTTTGAATTGTTCCAACTTATCCGACTGCGCCTGAGCATAAAGATAATTCGATTCTAAAAGTGCATATGCTGCGTAGATCAGCAGCAATATAATAATTAATAAAACCACATGATCTACGATACTATGACATATGCTAACCAATCGCTTATATACTTTATAGATTAGTATGCTCCTCTTCTTTTTCTAGTAACAAATAACCCAAGCCCCACAAATGCTATCAGCAGTATTACTATAAATGGAAGGTTATTAATTACTATTAAGTCAGTTTACAAGGAACTACACGCAGACCGAGAAACGGGCTGCTGACAACAAAATGGCTGCATGTTCCCGCGGAGGGAATATGCAGCCTGTTTTGTTGGGGGGGATTCCAAAGGGG
>JBKEBP010000227.1:0-2922 GCA_047973235.1 Suipraeoptans sp.
CTTTATCTTTTATTTCAGGCATATCATTCTTTTTTTATAATGAATGTCTCTAGTTCTTGTAATCCTTCAATTCCTTTTTCGTAAAATATCACTTCTCGCTTTTCTGAGTTTATTGTATCGACTATATTTTCTTTCAGAACATAGTTCGCATCGATCCTGCTTTTAATTTTCCTGATTTTCAATCTTTTATAGTTGAAAATATAAATCCTTGATGTTATCTTATATCTCTCAGAACTTGTTTTAGGATGTTTTGTATGATAAAAGCAAAAATATATCTCTGAATCATCTTTATTTATACCAATACCTCTTTGTTCTATGCATCTCTTTTTTTTGAAATATGCTTCTCCATTTCTAAAATCAATAAGTAACAGACCTCCGTTTTTTGTTATATCAAAGAGACCTTTTATCGCTTCAATTTGTTCTGTTTTATTCAGATGGCCCAATGCATTACCCCTGAAAATCACTAAATCAAATTTTTCTTGTATATTTTTTGAAACATTAACAACATTGGACTGAAACAGGTTTACACTAAAATTATGTTTATCCATATTTTCCTTTGTCGCCTTAAGCATTTCGGATGAAATATCTGATCCAGATATGGAGTATCCACGTTTAGCAAAATATAATAGATCATTTCCAACTCCACAACAGCAATCAATAATCGATTTTATATTATACTGTTGTAAGATGGGTTCTATCCTTGCAAATAATGATTTTGAATATTGGAGATGATCCGAATATAAATAATTAAAATCGCCATTCTCTGTCGAATAAAACAGATCAATATTGTCGTTGAGACTATTGTTTGTCATTAAATTTAAAAATTTCAATTCTTTCCGCAGTATTATTCCTGAACTGTAAAACTTCGATATCTTTAACTACTCCACCTTTACCATCAAAAGTTGTATTTCCGGATACACCGACATAGTCTTTTATACTATTTATGTAAGATATGGCATCCTGAATATTATCGGTATTTGATAATGCTAAGGATAGTATTTTTAATGCATCAAAACTATGAGCAGCAGTTGCATCTGGCTCTCTGCTATATTTTTCTACATATAAATCATGAAAATCCGTCCATTCTTTTGTGGTTTTATCGACAAATGGTTCACTGAAAATAACACCATTAATCGCTTCTCCAGCTATAAGCTTACAGTCATCCGTATTTACAGTAAGGTTTGCAAACCATTGAGGATTGAATCCTATCTCTTTGGCATCCTTCAACATCTGTCCTGCCTGCTTTGACATTCCAATCAGATAAACTGCTTTAACATTTTTGTTCTTGAGTTTTAATAGTAGTTCTTTATAAGACAACTGATCTTCAGTGAAAAATCCATCATCATCAACTACTTTCCCATTTGATTGAAAATCTTTCACAAACGCTTCTTTTAATGCTAAGGTGTAATCGTTTTGTTGTGTCAAAACGGATGTTCTATTAAAGCCCTGAGACTGAATTACTCTTGACATGGCGTATCCATCGAAGTCATCAGAAGTCCAATTTCTTAAAAAATTATTCGATAAGCCTACCAGATCCGGTCTGGATGCTCCAGGCGCAAATAGTAATATATCTTTTGAAAGGTTCCCGATAATAGCCTTTGTTGTTGTTGAATAGATATCTCCAATTATATAATTTGCTTTATTTACATCAACGAGTTTTCTGTAAGCAGAAATAGCATCTTTATTTGAAGACATGGCATCTTCAACTATTAATTTAATTTTTTTTCCTTTTATACCACCCTCTTTATTAATTAAATCAGCTGCAAGCTCAATACCTTCTACTGATTTTTTACCATAATCTCCAGCGACTCCGGTACTTGAAAATATAGCTCCAACTTTTACTTCATTTTCATTTGATTCACATCCTCCAAGACTTAGTAAGAATGGAATAAATAGCGAATAAATTGCAATTTTTTTCAAACTCTTTTTCATACTATAAATCGTTTTATATCATCAATACTATTTAAATCACCGGTATGTCTGCATCCTAAACTCAGACCAACTCTTTGGCTGGAAATATCCAATAAATCCTTGATTCGATGTTCAATTAAAATTGTTGTTATTTTTTTTTCTTTTAGTTTTCTGATCATGTCCAGAGCAATTTTTTCATTTGTTTGGCATAAACCGGATAATGGCTCATCATATAAAAGCATTTTAGGAGTATTCACTAAAACCATTCCCCATGACAGCAACTTACGCTCCCCTCCACTTAGATTGATTACAGATTGTTTCTGTATCTCTTTTAACATAGGAAGATCTTCATAAGCAGAATCAATCTTCCTTTGAATTTCTTTTTTTTCAAGCTTCTGATGATATAAACATAATTCGAGATTTTGGAAAACGTTCATACTATCAAATAGCTCGTTTTTTTGAGGGATATATAAAAGATCTTTTTTTATCAGTTCATGAGAAGAAAGATTTGTAATATCAACATTGTCAAAAATAATCCTACCATGTTTATCATTTTTGTCCTTCCATAATCGTAATTGTCTATAAATTGTTTTGAAGAGAGTGGTTTTACCTGAGCCATTGGAGCCAACAAGTAAAATAATATCCCCTTTCTTTACCTCTAGCCAAATATTGTGAAGTATTTGCTTTTTGCCATATCCGGTATTTATATTCTCAAGTTTTAGCATATTCGCATTCAACTAAACATAAGCATTCTGAACATTAGAATCTTTTTTAAATTCGTCATAGCAACTGAAGGGTTGTATGCGTCCATCATTCAAAAAGAAAACATTACCCTCTAGTCTTTTTATAAAATCCACATTGTGTTCAATGATTAAAATAGTTTTCCCTTCCTTTTTTATTTTAATAATTATGTCTGCAAGTATATCCCGGTATTTCACGTTTATCCCAGCCACAGGTTCGTCTAATAATAATATTGGCTTGTTATTTGCATAGCAACAAGCGATATTTAAT
>JBKEBP010000268.1:0-4841 GCA_047973235.1 Suipraeoptans sp.
ATAACCTGCCATCCGCCGTTAACGGTACAACCACACAATGTATGTGTGGGGTTCTTTCATCCAGATGTATAGCGAACTCTACAATATTTTCTTTACCGAACCTCTCACAAGCAAACCTAAAATTATCATTCGCCCATTCTACCAATTTCTTCTCATTAGTAATGCGTATCATATCCTCGTGGCTTCCGCTCATGACGATATTTAGATGTGTTACGGCATCCTTACGTATAGCCGTTTTACCTGTATACTCCTCTTTAATACGATTATTGATGCGTGTTTGTAGAGAATCCGAATCTTTGTCTTTTGTCCATAAAACAGCTTTTACCCCTGTTCTATCCAAATCTACTCTGGCATTATGCTGTGTCAGCTCGGGGTTTGCATTAGGTACATGTTTAGATCGGTCTATATGACTGCCAAGCCCTCCGGCCTTGCCTGCCGTTCCTTTCTCGATATGTATAACAGCGAATCCCATCCTTGTTTTTTCCCTTTAGTTATTTTATTTCGTCAGCCTTATTTTTGCAATGCAAAAATCCCACACTTTGGTACAAAGTATAGTGGGCTATACCTTATGAATGAATCTAAGGTCAAAGCTACGCTGTTTGTTTTGTTTTTCAAAATCATCAGAGGGCTTTTTCCTCTCCCCAACTAAAAACGAGTCTTTGAAGTCCGTTTTGCACGCATATAAACGCTATAAATATGAATTTTAGTGTTTGTATTATTAAACATAGCTTATTATATGCTTATCAAATTTTTAAAAACTCAAGCTATTCATCTGATATACTTAATATTACACAGACATAAATCTAGCGAACTACGAGATATTTGATACATAATACGAGGTATTTGATACATTTAAGAAGATAAACTACGAGATATTTGATACATAACAACGAATCAAATTTTTAAAACTCGTTTTTATTTATTATTTTTGAAAAACGAGTTTTTTGATACATATAAATATTTTAAATATGGCAACTATACGAAATAAAGATTTATTGCAGAGCTATGTGTTGACAACAGCGAAATATGACTTTTCTGTATATGAGAAAAGAATAATATATAGAATTATTGAAATGTTACAGCAGTATACAGAGGACAAAAAGCTCAATCAGAAATACAATGTCGATATTGATTTATTTGGGGATGCACATGTAACAATGCCTATTTCAGCATTTCTCAAAGATGAATCAGATAAACATTATACAGAGATAAAAAAAGCATTGACTAGTCTTGAGAATAAAAGGATGGACTATGAGGATGACAAAACATGGCAAATAATAAGGCTCATCGAAAAACCTAGAATAAACAAATATGATAGTTTTGTAACATTTAGGCTTGACTCCATGATTTATCATGCTTTCTTAGATTTTTCGAAAGGATATCGCAAATATGAGCTAAAAACAGCAATGGGTTTTGAGAGTATTTATACAATGCGCTTTTATGAGCTTCTCAGTGGACAAAAAACACCTCTTTGTTATTCGATTGACCAACTGAAAGAGATGTTCCAGATACACGATAAATATGAAAGAGTGAATGATTTTAAGAAATATGTTTTAGGTATAGCAAAACGGGAATTAGATAAATGCTCTCCATATACGTTTAATTACGAAATGAACAAAACAGGTCGTAAATTTACATCTGTAACTTTTTACCCCAAATATCAACCTCAATTCAGAGATACAGACTTAGAAAAACACGAGCTTCAAAAGCAAGTATCTTTGTCATGGGATCTACCAAAAGAGGTTACGGATTACCTTAAACATAACTTTGACTTTACAACTGACGGAATAAAAAACAATCTTGACTTGTTTAAATTAGCCCATGAACAACTTGATGTGATAGGTTTTTTGGCATCACTAAAGGGAAAGATAAGGCAATCAAATAATCCGCAAGGCTATATTATCGGAGCATTAAAGAAACAACTCCAATAGAAATTGATAATATTTATTTTTGATTATATTTGAATTTTAACAAAAAGAACCTATGTCTTCATACAAAAGCTTTCTGCAAATTGGAATTATTGGCGGCGTGAACCTAGATCATTTATTGAAAAATGCATATGAGTTAAACACTTGTGAGTATTTTTTCCAACAGGGTATCGATCATAAAGGAAAAGTTTCCACTGAAGTGTTTGGTGGTACAATTTCAGCTGTATTACCAACGCTTCCATCTAATCAAATTATAGAATGGTCTCTGAATTCATATCAGCGACATAATGGAGCTATTATTGTTCTTGATGCGTTTTCTATACCATCAGAAAAAATTCTTTTTGAGAATGCCGCATGCATCGAATTTGGCTTTGAGTTTAATGCTATTGGAAATACTTACCCTAGTACATCCCTTACTATACAAGCCGAACGAATAATTGTGGGTACCACAGGTATTGATTTTGATAACTTTTGGACAAAATAGAATGTTTAATATACCACAAACAATCGCACATATTGTAGCGAAACTCTTTCTAGATGGGAAAGAGTATGAAGTAGCTTACTTTGATATTTTCTTCTCTCAAGATGTTGATCATAAAGGGAAGCCACAACATGAAGTAGGAGGGGGATTATTCAAAGTCGTATTGAAAGACACAATTAGTGATAGTATTTATGATTGGGCAAAACGAAGCACAAAAAAGAAAAGTGGAAAAATTATATTTAGCAAAGAACTTGTTAGTTCAGATATAATTATCTTATTTGAAGATGCCTATTGTATAAGTCTAACAAGACAAATTGATTCCTTCACAGGAACAACAACTACGCTTATTATATCTCCAAAAACTATTAGCTTAAACAATATCCTTCACGATAATGGATGGAAAGAATAAGATATGAATCCAAATGAAATTATAATATATGGTTTTAGGCTCGGAAATGCTCATCCTGAATTTAAAGATTTCATCCGTAGCTTGAATAATAATGAAATACATAATCTAAGAAAGATTATGTACGAACAAAAGTTAGACCGGTATAGAGATGGCTATGGAAGGGCTATATATGGGTTAGATAGATATGGATGTGTTAATATTCCAACTACTATAAGAGATAAAAAATGGGAAGAAGCAGAAAGTGATATTTATACTTATCTGAAAGAACTTTGGGTGTCTGTTAAACTTGGATATGATGGTAAAGGATTTAATCCTGCTAAAAATATTCAATGGAAATATTGGAGAGCTTTGGTAGTCACATCCAACGAAGAAGCTAAAGAAATGATTTTTAGTACTGCTATCGAGGTGGGGGTACAATATCTATTTAGTATCGGATTTATTACAAAAGGAACAGCTTTTTTTAGACCTGCTGCTAAAGAAATATTAAAAGATGGTCAACAATTATTAAGTAGAGACCTTTTTAATATTAGTTATAGAATAACAAACCCAGGAAAATATGGCGTAGGAGTACTTCGCCAAGGTCAAATGGATGTTGGACATAGAGCTAGTACTTTTTTTTCAGATGAAGTTATTAAAACAGGGCGGATTGGGATTCGAGATTATAAAACAATTTATTTTAATAAAACGATAGGAGATCAACCTTTTAGTGTTGGGGTAAATCCTTGGACAAGACGAATTTTCCATGAAGGACCAGGCGTATTTAAATAGTGAATGTTTAGGAGATTTAGATTTCATCTATACAGGTTACTTACTTGGATATTTAAATATAAAAACAATCCAACATTGGGCTGATAACCAGTTATTATCAATTAATATAAATTATACAGAAGATTTACTATTAGATATATCATTATGCATGGATAACAAACAAATGATATCAATTTTGAAAAGAAATAAATCTCAAAATATCCACTATACGTTAGAATATTACTTCTCTTTATATAGAATTTTAGGGGGAGGGAATAAATTATCTTACAACAATCTAACTGAAGATATTTTAGGAGCTTACTGTGTTTGTAATAATTCATTTGAAGATAAATCATTTATTGAGGAAGATGAAAAATATAATCTTTTTTTTACACGCCTATTAGATTATCAAGAATTAATAAAAGATGGATTTACAGGCAACATGAATATGCCGCAGGAATTAATATTTTTTTTATCTAATTATCATAAAGATATTTCTATATTTAAATATCTTAGGTTTAATATAAAAGGAATTGATATAAGAATATTATAACCACTCATTGCTCGGGGAACGCCCAGCGGCAAGGGGCTGGAGCACCCGTCCCGACGAGCTGATACCCAAATATAACTTTTTCACTTATCGTCTCATTCCTCTCCCTCTGTTATTTTCTCTCTCCTGCTTTATTTCTTGCTTGGTATACTTTTCTGGATTAATCATTTTATCCTGTTCTTTAATTACCCCTTTAAGCTGTGCATTTATTTTTCTTAATCTGCTTTCCTTCTCCTGTGCCTGTAATTTTTCATTTTGAGCTATTTTCAGGCTATTTTCAGTTCGTTTATTATACTCCACAACAATACTACTCCCAATATTCTTAATCTTGCTCAGAATGGTCTTATTTTGCTGCTGCACCCATTTCTCACGTCCGATTAAAGGCGGCTTCTCTATCTTGGGTATATCCTGTATTGCTATTTCTATTTTTTTATACGGTTCTGGGTTCATCCTTTGATTAATTCTGGCATAATATTCCTGTATGCTGTCATGAGTAGCTTTACTACCCTTTACACCCCTGTCCAAATTATAAGAACACATAGCAACCCCATACATCTCCTGCAACTCAGTCATTTTCGTTCTGTTTCCCATAACTTCTTTTGCCGATAACCTGCCATCCGCCGTTAACGGTACAACCACACAATGTATGTGTGGGGTTCTTTCATCCAGATGTATAGCGAACTCTACAATATTTTCTTTACCGAACCTCTCACAAGCAAACCTAAA
>JBKEBP010000269.1:0-4577 GCA_047973235.1 Suipraeoptans sp.
GCCTGCAATCCAACCTTTGTATCAATCTGCTCCAATTTCTCTAATGCTTGTTCTTTGGCTTTGAGTTCTTTGTACTTCGTTTCAACCTTGTATTCCTCGACCTCTAAATGCTTTGTTTTACTGTCTATTTCTCCTCTCTGAAGGTCATATCCTTTTTCCCTTACAAAGCGGTTGTAATCGTCCTGTAGCACTCTCAAAGACTTAGGAGAAAACAAGTCTTTGGCAGATAACCGCCCATCAGAGGTTACAGGAACAAAATTAACGTGCATATGGGGAGTACGCTCATCATAGTGGATTGTAGCAGATACAAGGTTTTTCTCTCCGTATCTTTTTTTGATAAATTCAAAACTATGCTTAAAATATTCGGTCTGCTCTTGTCGGCTCATTTTATCAAAAAAGGCTTTATCAGAAGTCACAAGGCATTGACACATCACGGTAGCATCTGAACGTGGTGCTCTTTTTAGTTCTAACTCAGCTATACGATTGTTCACGACGGTTCGGAATCTCTCCTGTTGTTCCAACAAGTCGATATTCTCACTTGTCTTAGTCCAATCTATATCCTCGTTGGTGTGACTGGTACCATCCTTTTCCCTACGGTCATGGATTTGTATTCCTGTCACACCGCTCGCTTTTATCTTTGCTATTCGGCAGATGGAATAACTCATTCGCTCGCTCCTTTCCACACTTCCCAAGTCGATATTCTCAACCTAGCGGTTTCGAAAATCACTTGCTAAGTGTAACACACTACACTTAGCACGCTAAGTAGTGTGGTCTTGCAGACAGCTTACCACACTTCGTGTGGTTGTTCAAGTAGAATGTGAATTGGCTCACATTACGCTTTCACTAAGAGAACCTTGCAAGGGTAAAATGAATTCCGTTCTGCAGATCCTTCGGAACTGCTCCACTCCACCCTTGCAAAATTCTCTTTCTGCCTGTTCCCATTCCGTTGCACGAAAAAGGGAATTGCCTGTCTCGGCAATACCTTTTCGTTACACTCCATTCTACAGGCAGACCAGCATCCTCGACTTGAAGTATTTACCCCCCTCCGCCCCCCAAGGGGGAACGCACTCCCCTAGGAATTATCCTTGGATAAAAAAAATCCTAGTATTTAAACTAGGATTAATACTAATCTTTTTTACATACGACCACTTCCATAAAGAGTTCCTGAATATGTTGCTTTCCAACCACCATTTTCTGCTACAACAGCAATAAGATTGAGTGTTCTAGAAAATGTTCCTTGGAAAATATCACTATATTCAGAGTATGGAATTGTTAATGGAAATTGATTATAAACATTACTAAATTTAGTCGTTGTCTTAGGATAAGAAAGCCATGCATAAGGCTTTATATTGCTCTCTGTTAAATTTGATAACTCAGATGTATAAGTTACTTTGAATTGATTTTCAATTACATCTATGCGGTAAATATATAAATCATTTTTGTCATTCGTAATTGTTTCACTAATATCAGACATAGAATTATAAATTTTTTCAACATGAATAGGGGTTTTGTTATTATCTTTAGTTTCCTTTGCAGTGGCAGAGTAAGGGAACGATAGTAATAAACCAACACATAAAATTATACTAATAATTTTTTTTTTTTTTTCTAAATAATATTTTTAAGAATATAGCAGTCTAATAAATTTAAAGTATTCCAAAAAACTGATAATTATGAATTTTATTTTTCGGTAATATGGTTTTTATTCAAGCGTTAGCATGAATTATTTTTTTAATTTTTTAATTATTTTTTTTAATTTTTTTAATTTTTTTTGCTATATATAAATACTTTAATAATACTTTAAAATACTTTAGGACAAAATATCATTTTTTAAAAACCCAGTAAAATCAAGGGTTTGAGCCACTTATCCACAGGGTATTTGAGCGAGGTTTATTACGTATTTGAGCGAGTTCTATTACGTATTAAACCGAGTTTTTTTACGTGGTGATTTTATTTGAGCGAGAAAAATTACATATAGATTTTATTTGAGCGAGAAAGATATTTACATTCTCGCTCAAATATGCTATATTGTGTTTAAGGCAATATTTACCACGTAAATAATTGAAAGAGAGGGTTTTATTATGTTAAGAGAAGAACACATTAAGTTGATGAAAGAAATGTTCAGCAAGAGCAAAGAGGAATGTAATGAAATGTTTAACAGTGGTATGTTCAATGAGATAGTGTTAGGGGCAATTGTTATTACAATGCAGAATTTAGGACACTTCAATAAAAATGACATTGAAGAAATTGTCTATGAGTGCAAAGAGGGAACTTTTGACAAATACACAGCTGAACAATGCAGACAAGCATACAAGGACCTATAGGGGGTACTGTATGGCAGACATAGGAGAGTTAGAGAAAGAACGAAACATGATAATAGCTAAATCAAACGATATGATACGAAAATCAAGATATAATTTAAGTACGGTAGAACAAAAAATTGTAATGTACTTGTTTAGTAAGATAAAGCCAGAGGATACAGACCTTACGGAATATTGCTTTGAAATTAAAAATTTCTGTGATGTATGTGGCATTGATTACAATAATGGTGGTAATTATAAGCACGTGAAAGCAGTAATAAAAGGATTAAGAGATAAATCATTTTGGATTGAGGAAGAGGACGGAACTGAATCCCTTTGTTCTTGGATAAGAAAAGCAAGTGTTAATAAAGGCACTGGTAAGGGAATAATGAAACTTGATGAAACTATATTGAAACACGCAATCGGACTAATTCAAAAGGGTAACTTTACTCAATTTATGATGATTTATACCTTGCCAATGAAAGGACAGTACAGTAGACATTTTTATGAAATCTTAAAATCAAGAGAAAATGAAATCAATAAATATAACAAAGAATTTGTGGTTTATGAAGTAACAGAACTTCAACGTATTCTTATGGCTGATAATTACAAAAAGTATAATGACTTCAAAAAATATGTCTTGAATTATGCTTTGGAAGAAATTAATGAATATTCAGATTTACAAGTTTCATTTGAAGAAATTAGAATAAAAACAGGTAAGCGAGGAAATCAACCAATAGGCTCACTAAAGTTCTTCATCAAGAGCAGAGATGTATTTGATATTAGTATCACTAGGCAAGTAAACAATAATATCATGAACGAACAAGCAAAGATAAAGGAGATATAGCAATGGTAGATGATGTTGGAAAAGAAAAAATGTTAGAATGTCTACAGATATTTGCAAAATCAGAAAAAATGAAAGTGGAAATAGAAAAATGTGAATATATAAAAATGCTGAATGGTACAGAAATACTAATGTTTGAAGAATTTAAAGTCATGCATACACCTAACTCAGACATATTGAGTATACATACAAACTCGCAACTTCCTATAGGCATTCAAAAATTATAATAAAAATGGAGTGGCTGCCACTGATCCACAGATGTGGAAGTGTGCAGCACACTTTTTTTTATCTTTCCCAACCTTGGCTCCTTGATAGAGTTTGAACCTTTGGTTGCTTTGCTTGTTCCCTTGCCTGTCGTTCCTGCACGTCCTGTTTAGAAAAGTTATCTTTACACCTCTCAATAGTGCTAGAACTGATTTTGCCCTCGAAGTCTTTTAGTAAATGTTGGCGGTCAGCTTGTGTAAGTCGGAATATCTTTTCTTCCCCAGGACGGAATTTTATCCTGGCATTAATGCGGTCTGATATTTCTCTCATGTCTTTTTCTTGAGTATCAGAGATTGCCTTATGGTACTTGTAGGAATATACCGCCTGTTGACTTATTTGCTCCACTTTATCGGTCTGCTCCATGACCTCTAATTTCTCCTTGATGAAGTTTTGCTTTTGCTCGGCATAATACTGATGTTTTTGACCTATACAATCTGGTCTTGTGTCATGGTCTGTCCTTATATGTTCCACTATCTGTTCACTTTCTTTTTCCTGTTGTTCTAATCGGTTTTGACAATCTTCCCTAGCCTTTTTCTTAAATATGCCCTTTAAACCCTCTAATTCGCTTTGTAAGGCTTTTTCTTTCGTCCAACTATCAGCAATAGCCTTTTCAAGTTTTGAAAGGTCTATTGCCTTATTCTCGCACTCCTTAACCATTTTCTCACAGACATTTGACCGTGTTATCAGTTTTTCCCTCTCGGTAAGGGCAGAATGATAGACTTCCTTGCACTCTGTCAGCTTGTTACCAAAGACATAAGCCTGTTCTTTTATCTTGTCATATCGTTCTAAAGATTTATCTAGGTTTGGGGTCTTCTTGCGTAGGTGCTCTAAGCCCCTATTTTCGCTTTCTAGGTCTTTTAAGCGGTCAAGTGATACTTCTGTAGCCTTTAGGTCATTTTCAGCCTTAGAAAGCCTTTTTTCGGCTCTATCAAGTTGATTTTCTAATCCTCTGATAGTTCCGTCTTTTCTGCTGACTTCCAACTTCAAGGCTTTGTTCTGCTCCTTGATTGAGTCTACCTCTTTGGTAGAGTAGGCTATCTTCCCTTTTTCCGCCTGCAATCCAACCTTTGTATCAATCTGCTCCAATTTCTCTAATGCTTGTTCTTTGGCTTTGAGTTCTTTGTACTTCGTTTCAACCTTGTATTCCTCGACCTCTAAATGCTTTGTTTTAC
>JBKEBP010000057.1:0-2814 GCA_047973235.1 Suipraeoptans sp.
ATGTTTAGTTCTTATATTGAATGTCTGTTTTTACTTGCAGATACAACAGATATTATATGATCTATCTCTAAATTCTTCTCTGAACCACAAATAATACATCTATTTGAATCTCTCTTAAAAATGTTATCTCTTACATCTTTTCTTTTGATAAATGCTGAAGATATATTCCGATATGCCCTATATCTTATTTTTTCAATAGAACTACCTAATCTACTATTGGTTGATATATGTATTCTACATCTTGGAAAATAATCTATTCCTGTTTTATTAGTTCTTGCCATATATTTGAGTTTTATAAGAAACTTTGAACCACTCTGTCAATTAAGTCTTCCATGACCGGAGGTGTTACTGCATTACCCAACTGCTTTACCTGTTCTTTAGAATTTCCACATATCACATAATCCTTATCAAATGCCATCGCTAACTGAACCTCATGTGGTCTTAGCATCCTGTATGTACATTCATTGATATCTATATTCTGTATAGGATTAAGGACAATGGCAGCTCTGTCTTTTGTGGTAACAGTATGTAATGGTTCTGCCAGACCTGAAGGTGAGCTTTTTCCATAATAATATGTAAAGAATGCATTAACAGCTTCTGATGAAACTAAGCCGTATTTATCCTTTGTCGCTTGGCATCCGATAACATTGGCTATTGATTTGGCAGTACTACAACCGAAATTCTCAACGATGAAATCCCACATAGTTGCTCTTGACCTTTCCGCTGAAGGGTCACAGAACAAATCACCGAATAATGTCTGTGTGTTCTGGTATTTTCTTTTTACTCCTTTAGCCAGAGAATGATTGGTACATTCAGGTGAAGTTATTAGTAAATCAGCTGAACTATATCTTCTAGGGTCTACTGCAGACATATCTGCACAATCGTGGTCTGTATTCGGAAAGTTAGTTGAATGGGTTTCTATTGCCAGCTTCCAGTGGTTCATGGCCAGAGATACATCTATACCGCCCCCATATCTTTCGGAGGCTCTGCGAACCCCGAGCGAACTACCTCCGGCACCGCAAAACTGATCATGTACTTTAAATGTTGTTCTTAATGTCATAACTGTCTGTTTAATTGGTTTGTATATACGCTAAGTACACGCTTATGTACGAAACATAAAAGTTTGTCGAGCTAACGATAGCTAAAAACTAAGTCTTATTTATTTCTTTCCACTTATCCGGATTGGTTGTCATTACATATCCTTTAGGTATAGCAACTCTATGAAGCTTCTTTTTTACTTTCTTTTCTATTGACTTCATTTCCACCAGAGCTGTACATTCCATGTCTTTGATAGCTTGCAATTCAATATTGCTGATAGCTCCTGAATGCTTGGTTGTTTTATCTGTTTTTCTCATGACTTTTATTTTTATCATTCACACAATCCGTGAAACATACTCATACAGCTATATCCTTCTTCCGGCTCAAACATATCAAGAGTAGCATTTTTATCATTCACATACTTAAATACGTCTTCCACCATCGGATACTTACCATTTTTACATGCATACTTCGGAATGTAATCAGGAGGAAAAAATGAATGACCTATTTTATGTTCTGCATTTAATAATCGATCCCGCATGTCTTCATCTTTGTATAATAGTCTTATTTCAGAATGACGGCACATAATACAAGGGAAGCAACCTACTCTCGAAAATCCTTTATAATACAACGGGTTGGGAGTTTGGCCGGCATTTAGAATGCAATCTATCACATCCTGAGCCGACCAGTCGAATATAGGTCGAAGTATAGAAGCGTCATATTTCTTACACCATGCTATGACATTTTTTTTCTTATATGAAAATGTCTTTCCCTTTTTATTTTGCTCGAAATAACCTCTGAAATACATACATTCAGGTTCCATCTTTGCACGGGAAGCACTTTCCCCAGCTCTTATTCCCTGAATAACTATACAACTGTCCTCCAATGTGAGAACATAATCAATAAAAGGTTTGATTTTCAATTCCTCGGTGCAAAATCTAGCTTTTGTAGATGGAAACCTTTTCTTGTATTCTGCTAGCGAAACAAAATCATATTTTGACTTCAATATGACTAATTCTACGCCTAATATTGAACATGTTGCAATAATATGTTCATAAGTGCTTGGATGTTCCCATCCTGTATCACAAAATACGGCTGTAACCTTATTGGCTCCATATTCCTTAACAGCATTAATCAAACAAGCTTGTGAATCTTTGCCACCAGAATAGCTTACTAATATTTTCATATTTGAATTAACCCGTGGTGCATTTAAGCAATTACGGTTTTTAAGTTGTTAATATTTCGGTTATTTCATTTATTTATGAGTTGTATAATGGTCAAAGCCATAATCTTAGATAAGATTCTATTTTTGAAACCATCAAAAGATTTAGCATAATTTCTACGA
Organism: Suipraeoptans sp.; assembly: GCA_047973235.1. Lineage (GTDB taxonomy): Bacteria > Bacillota > Clostridia > Lachnospirales > Lachnospiraceae > Aequitasia. The sequence goes on from JBKEBP010000057.1 coordinate 2,384, forward strand.
ATCATAAATTGGTCGCACAGTTGGGAAAACAAGGTTTCAATGCGTTTTCTTGATTTTCGAAAGATATAGGCTTGCGGCTTATATTCTTTTTGATTCCTACGCATTGGAACTTCAAGTCTTATTTGATTAGATGAAAACAAATCCATCTGATAATCAATGCTTAAATATCCTTTGTCTCCTAAAATCGTACAATCTTTATACATTGATTTAATATTTTTGAGATAATGAATATCATGCACGGAAGCCTGTGTCAGATCAAAATCAGTAAATACACCATCAATAGTACAGACTGCATGAAGTTTGTAACCATAATAATTATTTCCTTGAGAAGCACAATAACCCTTATCAGGTGCAGTTGTGTATTCTTCTTTGCATATCTGACTGCGAGTACAGCGACTTAGTTTACATACTTCTAATGGCATGCTGTCAAT
>JBKEBP010000119.1:0-8713 GCA_047973235.1 Suipraeoptans sp.
TTCACGCATTGCTTTTTTCTGTGGTGATTCCTCTCTTCTTCTTGCCATAAAAAACCTCCAAACTGTTGTAATTATCTTACATCAGTTTGAAGGTTTACACAATCTTTGGGATAGTCCCCTGCGTTCCTCTATTAGACAGTCATATACCACATACATGTCTGATAATATCCAGCAATTCAAAAATATATTAGGTTTTTTTAAACACGGATTTGAAGAAAGAATCCCAAATAGACAAGAACATTAGCAATAGACTTTTTTAATCCATTCTTTTTTTAGTTGCCAAACGGTAGCAACTTCTTGATTGTCTTTAGGTGGCAAAGTAAATACACGTTCCCAACTTTTAATGATTTTGTTTTTTATAAAAGGGTAGTAAATTCCTTTGTTCCCCATTGTGATTTCGCTCTCATTAGCAATCCCGTTATTCTTGAGCATAAAGTTATGATTTTGCTCATCCTCGTTATCTATAGGGACATACCAATAGTTGACACGATAGTCCCAAGCATTTTCATTAATTATCAGAATTTCGGATGTAGGGATTTCCAATTCAAGTATTACAGAATTTTCAACAGGCTGGAGCATTAGCTCCTGGTTAACCGATAGCCATACAGGATACTTGAGTGAGTCATCTATTGAAATGTATTTCTTAGCTTCTAAAGTAAACCATTTATACAAATCTAAATAGTATGATGTAATATCACCGTTTTTCTTTTGAATGTATTCTTCTTTTACCGTGTAGACACCGCTGGCGTTTAATTCTTCAAGAACTTCCGGCACCTGTCTTGTCCAAAGTGTGATTCTTTCGCTTTTCATAGCTGGTCCCCTTGGTGAATTGTGTATATTACACCTTATACTATACACTAAGTTTACACATACTGAAACTTTTTAAATGTGTACTATAAGCACAGCAAAATTTTTTAGGAAAGTGTATACAAAAACAGACAATTAGTTTATAATAAAAAGCACAATTTTAAATTTGACTTGAATGATGTAATTGTCGACGAAACCCGGACTGCTTGCGACAAGTGGCCCGGTTTTTATTGTTTTAGGGAGAGGGTATTTGATTAAGAATTATCTTAGGAAAAGCATTATATATGCATTTGGGTTACTAGTTATGGCATTTGGAGTTACATTATCCATTAACTCAGATTTGGGGGTATCGCCAATCAATTCATTGCCATACATTGTTAGTTTTATTACACAGATAGATTTGGGGACATGTGTAACTATTGTATTTTCGGTATTTGTGTTTATACAAATAATAATATTAAGACGTGACTTTGCGCTTATTAATTTAACACAGTTAATATTTTCCGCATTGTTTGGATACTTTGTTGATTTTGCAAAATGGATTGTTGGTGACTTTTCAATTCCAACATACCCGGGAAAGCTTGCAATGCTTCTTGTAAGTATTGTGATAATGGCTACAGGAGCATGTTTTTATATGGGAGCAGGTCTTATATATATGCCGATGGAAGGCCTCACCTACGTGCTATCAGAGAGATTATTTAATAATAAGCCGTTCCATGATATGAAAGTGATAACAGATTGTGCTATAGTTGTAACATCGGTAGTACTTTCGCTTGTTTTTTTAGGTAGATTGGAAGGGGTAAGAGAAGGGACGATAATCTGCGCACTTTTAATAGGTCGTAGTATGAAGTTCTTACAAAAGCTAATAGGTCCTTCGATTGAAAAAATCTTATCATAAACGTAAAATATAAAATGCGTTTACTCTCTATCAAAAGATAGGGAGTTTTTTTTCGTATTGTGGTAAAATTAAAAAAATAAGTAAAGGAGTGGAAGCAAATGAATCAAACATCAATTGATGCCTACAGAGATAGCGTCAACTCCGGATTTTTGTATTTACTGGTGGGGGTTGTGTTACTGTTCATTACCATTATGTGCTTCGTTTTTTTAATAAGGAGCTATAGAGCCGGGATACAAATAGGTATGGACAAGAACGTTCTTAGGAAGGCAATTGTGTCGAGTGCAACATTTACACTTTTGCCAAGTATTAGCATTTTACTGGGAGTTATAGCACTAAGTGGAACCCTTGGATTTCCGTTTTCATGGTTGAGGTTATCAGTAATCGGGGCACTTCAGTATGAATTAAATGTTGCAGCTATGGCGGCAGAGAGTATAGGGCTATCGGGCTTACAAGTCGGACAAATGAACATAGGAAGCTTTACGACTATAGCTCTTGTTATGACTGCCGGAATACTAGGGAGCCTGATATGTTGTTTATTTTTTCTTGGCAGATATCTTAAAAAGGTACAAAAGCCTAAGACAACAACTATGGCAACGAATTCCAAACCGGGATACGGCACATATGCTACAACTGCTATGTTTATTGGATTATGTGCAGCATATATAGGAGCATACATAGGTGATGCGGCTAGAAATGCAAATTTTATGCCCATAGTAACAGCTGTTATTTCAGCGGCTGTCATGGCATTATTTGAATATTTATCTAATAGAAAACAGATGAAAGCACTTGATAATTTCAGTCTTGCAACTAGTATGCTAATTGCAATGACTGCAATAGTGTTTACCAGCCGGTGCTGCTATGATTCAAACTACGATGGCATTTACTATGGCGCGAGGTGCTGACGGCGGAAATGTTTTACCGCAGGAAGCGTATGTAACGGCAAATATGAGATACATTCATCACCAGTCAACCGATGAAAGTATTGCACTAGTATCTGAAATAGCGAGAAAGTACGATATAGAAACTCAAGTTATATATAAGAATTATCCCGTATCCATAGTGGACTATAAAAGTGAGCAGTTCACGCTTGTTGAAAGTGCAATTAATGAATTGTTTCCGGGCATAGGTGTAGTGCCTTACCCAATGACCGGCGGAACAGATGCTAAGTTTTATCAAGATATATGCGAAAATTGTATAAGATTTGCACCATTATACATAAATGAGCAGCAATACTCAAGTATACATGGAATAGATGAGAATATAAACATCGAAACATTGACAAAAGGGGTAGACTTTTATAAAAAAATTGTGAATAGTTAAAGGAACTTATTCACGAAGAGGAGAGTAGATAATGATGCAAAACAAGAATATTAAAAATATGACACTATCGGCAATGTTTATTGCTATCGGAATGGTTTTGCCATTCCTTACGGCACAAATACCACAAATAGGGAATATGCTTTTACCTATGCATATTCCGGTGTTGCTTTGCGGACTCATATGTGGTTGGCAATATGGAATGTCAGTTGGATTTATACTGCCAATTATTAGGTATGTAGTATTTGGCATGCCGATACTTATACCAAATGGTATTGCTATGGCGTGTGAAATGGCAGTATATGGATTAGTAATAGGATTAATATACAATCGTTCAAAATGGAAATGCATACTGTCTCTATATCGTGCAATGCTTGTATCTATGCTTGCGGGCAGAATCGTTTGGGGAGTAGTTAGAGTTCTAATGATGGGTCTATCAAGTGAAGCGTTTTCATTTAAAATTTTCATTTCAGGTGCATTTCTAACAGCTATGCCGGGCATATTACTACAATTAATTCTTATACCTGCAATTATGTTAGCGCTAAGCAAAACTGGGTTGATTCCATTTTCAACCGGTTTCAAAAAGAATGACAGAGCACCACTTTAGTAGTGCTCTGTCATTCTGAAATACAAATCATTTTATATAACTATTAAGAAAATCGACTATTTTTTAGAGCGACCATGTTTTCTGTTTAATTTAGCCAAATGTTTATTAAGATAATTTTGTCTCAATTCTTTTTCAGCTTCTGTCATTTCGACATGCTCACCATTATTACTATTTGATTCCTTCATTTTAATGCGCCTCTTTTCTATAATGTAATTATAGCACTCCTAATTTTAGAATCAAGTCAGATGGGGCAAAGTAGAGAAGCGGCCTCGCCTTCCCTAGAAGATAATTACTGTTTTGGGATATAAATATATCGATAAACAATAAATATATATTGCATATCAGAAAAAAGTGTGTTAATATTCTAGCAGAGGTGAATTGGCAACCGAGGCCCAACCGAGGTTCGGTGTCTGCTAGTTTTATATCATTTTATAACTATACGCATGTTGGAGGTTTATCAATGAAGTGGGATCATAAAAAATCAATTGTACTGTCTAAGGTATCTGTGATTATATTTTTTGTTTTGTATATTGGAGTGCTTTTTATTTGTACAGATATAAGTAGATTTAGCGCTAGAATATCATATTGGATATTTAGTGGACTTTCAGAAGACTATGTTTTATTTTTATGTCGAACAGTATATATATGTGCCATACCGATAGGATTGATTTTGATTATATTATATCGGTTGATACAATCAATCGGAGATGAGCAAATATTTACAGATGCAAACATTAGACGATTACGAATAATAAGTTGGCTATGTATTTTAGTTGCATTGATTTGTGTCATTGCAAGTGTATGGGGAATTTTCTTCTTGTTTATTGCAGCGTGTGCAGCCTTTATGGGAATCCTTCTACGTGTAATTAAAAATGTATTCGAGAGAGCACAAGAAATAAAACAAGAGAACGACTATACGATATAAGTGGGGTGATATTATGAGAATTGTAGTTAATATAGACGTTATGATGGCAAAGAGAAAGATATCATCCGGTGAACTGGCGGCAAGACTTGGAATCACAGCGGCAAATTTATCAATACTTAAAAATAATAAGGCAAAAGCAATAAGATTCTCTACACTTGAAGCTATATGTAGAGAATTAAGTTGTCAACCGGGAGATATATTGGAATACGTAGAGGATGGAGGGAAGGAGTAACGCTATGAATCAAGTGGAAAGTATGAACAAAGAGTTTAAGGCCGCAGATTATTTAGCTATTATCACTGTACTTGTGGCTTCATGGAGTTATGTTTGGTTATGTATTGATCATGGAGGAATATACTGGTTAGTATTTGCAGTTATTTATATCGGTGCAGGTATAATATACGCTATAATGAATAAGAGAACAATCAGTAAAGAAAGCGGTTTGTATGCACTGTTTATAATTGCAGCCTCGATTTGTCTTGCATTTATCGGTTCGGATATAAGTATGAATAACGCTATTGCTTATGAATTTGAGTTTCCTCTACTAGTCTTTTATCATGGATTTGGAGTGTACTTTATCATGACTATCAATAATAACAGAATTGATGATTGCCTGGATGAACGTAGTGTAATAGATATGCTGCGCGGTGTATTTGCTATTCCGTTTAGGTATTTTATCCGATTGGCACAGGCTATAATATCCGGTGTAAGCAGACTTTTTAATAAGGCAATTACCGGGGAGAGAAAGCATGGTAAAAAGATTGAGCAGATTGTCATAGGCATTTCACTCGGCTTTTTTATTTTATTAATAGCGATACCTATACTTATGTCTGCTGAAGAGAGTTTCTCTAATTTTGTATGGACATTCGGTGGTCATTTAATTAAAATAATGGAAATGCTTTTTGATAATATAGACTTTAGATTTATTTGCATGATATTAGTCGCAAGTTATCTCTATGGCTTATTGTATGGTGCTAATGTATCTAAAACACCGCTTGCTATACATAGAGAACCGAAATATACACTTGCCGCAGTTACATGTCAAGTAGTGGTATGTTCATTATATGCATTATTTTTTGTTGTGAAATTTGTTGATGTATTACAGAAAGTAAATGCAAGCGAGGGTGGACTTGTTTATAGTGAATATGCAAGAGAGGGCTTTTTTGAATTATGTTTTATTGCCTTTTTGAATGTTTTGATTTATTATTTAATACGATACATGTCGGAGTGGAAAAATAAGAAGATAAAAGTATTATCAACAGTATTAAGTGTAGAAACTCTAGCATTTATTATATTAGCGTTTTACAAAATGAACATGTATATAACAGCATACGGATATACATTTAAAAGAATAATTACAAGTTGGTTTATGGTAGTGCTGTTTGTTGGATTTATATTGTTTATATATCAGACTTGGCGTAAGTTCAATGCAATACGAATAACGGTGTGGTTTGGTTCAATAAGTTTTTTAGCTACTGCATACATGTGGTGTGTAGTAAAGTGACCGAAAATTTCATTAGAAAACACATAAAGGAGGTAAAGCTAGTTGGTTCCTAATTATACAGCGTTAGAACAAAGCATAATCGATGTAGTACTGGAAGAACAAATTAAAATAGGATATCGCAAGGAAAAGGTGAGACTCTATTATCCGAGTAAATCCATTATTAATATACTGGGTACGAATGATATGACTGACACACTCGTAGATAGATTAAGGAAATTTTGCAAATATACAAAGGATAAGTTAGGTAGGATCGATGTTTCACACAAGGGAGATAGATTTTGCTTTATAATATCAGAAGACGGAGTAGAGTATATCCATGAACATATGGGGGACATGAGCTTCTTAAGTGATTTTATTGAAGTGATAGGCAAACATCCATGCCATATAGAAAATGTAGAGGACGTATTTAAGAATCATTCAGAATCTTATTGCTTTTCAGTATCAGATAATAAAGAATTTGATTATGTTTTTTGGTTTGAAGATGGTAAGCCGGACAGTTACTTATATTGTTTAAAGAGCGAAGGAGAGCATATGATTTACCATAGGTTTACTAAAGAGGATTATAAAGATTTTCAATTGTAGAAAAAACAATGGCAACAAGGAAAATAACTTTTATAGAGGGTATTCCTTTGTTGCCATTTCGTTATAGCAGTTCTTTACCGGATATGCCGGGATTAGTCATATTTAGTGGATCTAAAATATGGTTAAGATGTTCTTCGTCAATAAGTTTTTCTCGAAGGATAATAGTCCTGATTGAATCGCCATCGTTTAAAGCCATTTTGGCAATTTCAGCCGCTTTTTCATATCCGACATGTGGACAAATAGCCGTAATAATACCAATACTATTTTCAGCTAAGTATCGACATCTGGTTTCATTTGCGGTAATGCCCATCACGCAATTATCTACAAAAGTTTTAACAGCATAAGTCAGAGTATCAATGGACTGAAACAAACAATAGAGAATTATAGGCTCAAAGGCGTTTAATTCAAGTTGTCCTGACTCAGCGGCTAGTGTTATGGTAACATCATTTCCTATTACGTTAAAAGCAACTTGATTAACAACCTCCGGTATTACCGGATTTACTTTACCGGGCATTATGGATGAACCATTTTGCTTAGCGGGTAGGTTTATTTCACCAAATCCGGTTCTAGGCCCTGAAGACATGAGTCTTAAGTCATTTGATATTTTCGATAGAGTTACTGCGCATGCTTTAATAGAACTTGATACTGCGACAAATGAATCAACATTTTGAGTGGCATCGATTAAATCGTGGGCTTGTGAAAAGCTATAACCGGAGATTCGATTTAGTGTAGGTACGATGCTCTTTAGGTATGTTTCATCGGCATTTATTCCTGTACCAACAGCAGTTCCGCCCATATTAATAATTAACATTTCATCTATTGATTTTTCCATACGTCTAATATCGCGCATTATTGCAACGGAATATGCTCTAAATTCCTGCCCAAGTCTAATAGGAACCGCATCTTGCATTTGAGTTCTGCCCATTTTAAGAACGTGGTCAAATTCATCTGCTTTTTCACAGAGAACTTTATGTAAATTCAGCATTTGAAGTTCTAGTTTCTTAGCAAGTCTAAGTGTTGTCATTTTTCCTGCAGTTGGGATTACATCATTTGTAGACTGTGAGCAGTTTACATGATCATTTGGATTAACTACACTATAGTCACCCATTTTACCTCCCAGTATCTCGATAGCACGATTAGCAATAACCTCGTTGGCATTCATATTTAAAGAGGTACCGGCGCCCCCTTGTATAGGATCAACAATAAAGTGATCATGAAATTTGCCGGAGATTATTTCATCACAAGCGGTAATGATTGCATTAGCAATAGTACTATCAAACATTCCAATTTCACTGTTTGTTATTGCGGCAGCTTTTTTAATATATGCGAGGCTGGTTATTATTTCGGAATGCATAGCTAGGCCTGTTATATTAAAGTTTTCAGCCGCTCTAAGTGTCTGAACACCATAATACACATGCTCCGGAATATCCTTTGTACCAATTGAATCCTTCTCAACGCGATAATCTGTATGTGTTTTATTCATATACTATTCCTTTCCTAATATACTGAAATTTTGTACCTTGAGTTTATTATAAAGAGAATTTATAGTAGATATCAAATACATATAAAAGTATAGAAAGTATAACTCTAAAGTTATACTCGGAGATTAATATATCTTTGGAAGGAGTATGGGAATGTTCGAAGGTATGGAATATATATATGAAGTATATAAAGAAAAAAGCTTTTCAAAAGCGTCTAAAAACTTATTTATATCACAGCCGTCATTGAGTGCCTCAGTAAAGCGTATTGAGGATAAAATTGGGTATAAGATATTCAATAGGAATACTAAGCCAATTGGTTTAACTGAATGCGGTAAACATTATGTGGCAGCAATTGAAAGAATAATGGAGATAGAAGAAGCATTTAGATATTATTTAAATGATTGGGACAATCTAAAAACAGGAATATTGACAATTGGTGGTAGTAGTATGTTCACTTCTTTTATAATTCCCGAAATGGTAGATAGATATAAGAGGAAGTTTTCAGGTATTAAGGTTGAAATAGTTGAAGAAAATGCATCCAAATTAGAGCAATTATTACAAACCGGGGAAATTGACTTGATTATTGGTAATACA
>JBKEBP010000160.1:0-3085 GCA_047973235.1 Suipraeoptans sp.
TTGTTTACAAATTTCATTCTTCTATTATCTACATGTGAAAGCATTTCTTCAATAGTATTAAACGCTTCGGATAAGTCTTGTAATTCATCTAATATGCCCATAAGAACACTTCTATTTATATTTCTTTCTTTTGCATACTCATTTATGTAATTATTGTATCCTACTTTTTCTCGAATATATGCTATTGCTGTGTAGGGTGTTTTCTTAATCGCAATTGTTTTAATGTCCCATTCCAGTCCTAGAATTCTATCTCTCATCCACTCTTTGTCTCTATAGGCTTTTATTAATTTTTGAAAATCAACAATTTCAGCATCTAGACTGCTTCTTGATAAATAGCGAAGTGGTTTGTTTATGATTCTTAGAAAATTTTGTCTTTTCATATCTCCTGTTGCTATTTTTAGATACGCTAAGATATCCTTTGCAATAAAATGCTCATATATGTCCGGTATATAATCTTTTAAATTAAATGGAATATTATTCTCAAGTAAGGCTTGATGAATTGCTCTCACATCCGCTACTGTTCTATATAGTATAGAAACTTCCGTAAGCGGTATGCCTACCCGTTTTTTCTTTTTTATTTCTTCAATAATATAACTTGCCTCTTCTGATGCATCTCTCACTTCTTGAACATGTACAGGCTCACGTACTTTACTGAGTGCTTCAATTTCTTTTTTGAATCGAGCTCTGTTATGAGAAATCACACGAAGTGCTCCTACTACTATATATTTCGTGGAACGATAATTAACATTAAGCGATATCGTTACAGCATGTTTATAATCTTCTAAAAACTTCTTCATTATATTAGGTGTAGCGCCTCTGAATTGGTAAATGGATTGATCGTCATCACCAACTACAAATAAATTATCATTGGGTTTTGCTAATAGATTGAGCACTTCATATTGTGCCATATTTACATCTTGAAACTCGTCTACAAGAATATACTTGAATCTATCCTGCCATAGCTTAAGTCTGTTCTCGTTTTGAGAAAAATATTCATATAGCATGGAAATCATATCTTCAAAATCTATTTTTTCATTTTCTTTTTTAATAGCTTCATATTTTATAAAAACTGATTTCAAGCTAATATTATTTCTTATTTTCCCCTCTATTTTTTCCGTATGTAATAATTCGTTTTTTACATTAGCAATGCTAGTAGATATCTCTGCCAATAATTCTTTTTCATCTTCTTGGTCAGAAACATATTCGTTATCTATTTCTTTTAAAATATCCGAGATAATCATCATACGATCTTTTTCTGAAAGTAATGCCTTTGCTCCTATCACTTTTTCTGTTTTTAATATGTTATAAAACACACCATGAAATGTTCCAAATGTAACTCCAAATATGTTTTTTTCTGCTACAGTTTCAAACCTCTTTTTCATATCTATAGAAGATGCCTTAGAAAAAGTAATGACCAGAATTTCTTCCGGTCTTACTTGGTGTTTGTTTATTAAAGTATCTATTCTTTTCGCAATCGTATATGTTTTTCCGGAACCTGGTCCCGCTAATACGAGGCATGGCCCTTGATAAAACTTTATAGCTTCTTTCTGTGATTCATTTGGTTTCATATTTTAACCTAATAATTCTATTCCTTTTTTAATTCTTTTAATTGATTCTTCTTTTCCTAAAATTTCCATGATTTCTGTAGCTCCACCCGGTGTGCTTTGCTTTCCTGAAACGGCGGTTCTAATAGGCCACATAACAAATCCGACTTTATACTCTTTCTTTTCGCAAAAATCCTTTAGAACTGCAAATAATGCATCATTAGTAAAATCATTATGAGACTCCAAAACCGGTAATACTTCATTTAATACTTGCAGTGAATTCTCTTCATTCGTCTTCATCTTCTTATGACAATACATAGCAGTATCATACTCCGGTAATTCTTCAAAGAAGTCAATATGTTCTTCAATGTCAGGGAATACTTCAATCCTTGTTTTAATCAAGTCAGATATTTTTCGCAAATCATAATCTTTTGTTATGACTTTCGAAATGTACGACTTCGACATTTCATAGAATTTGTCTCCATCCATTGCTTTTAAATATTCACCGTTCATCCATTTTAGTTTAACCATATCAAAAACAGCGGGTGATTTTCCTATATGATGATAGTCAAACTCTTTTATTAACTCATCCATACTAAATATTTCCTGATTGCTCATAGGTGACCAACCTAGAAGTGCAACGAAGTTTACTACTGCATCAGTTATAAATCCGGCATCGATTAAGTCTTCATAAGATGAATGACCAAGTCTTTTACTTAGTTTCTTGTGGTTTTCATCAGTTATCAATGGACAGTGTATATAGGTAGGCACTTCCCATCCGAAAAACTCATAAAGCTTGTTATATTTAGGAGAAGAAGAAAGATATTCACTCCCTCTTACAACATGCGTAATACCCATCAAGTGGTCATCAATTACATTTGCAAAATTATATGTCGGATAACCATCCGACTTCATAAGTATCATATCATCGAGTTCATTGTTCGGCACTTCAATATCACCAAATATCTCGTCATGGAATGTTGTTGTTCCTTCAGTAGGCATGTTGATTCTGACTACATGTGGTATTCCTTTTTCTAAATTTTCTTGAACTTCTTCCTTACCTAGTCCCAGACAGTGCTTATCATACATCGTAATTTGCATGCCTTCATCAGAAACCGTCTGTTTCAACGAATCAAGTCTGCACTGGTCACAGAAGCAATAATATGCATGACCTTTTTCAATTAATTCTTCTGCATATTTCTGATATAGTCCGCTTGCATTTCTTTCACTCTGTACATAGGGGCCAAACCCACCATCTTTATCCGGTCCTTCATCGTGATTTAGTCCGGTCTCTTTTAAAGTATGATAAATTATATCAAGAGCGCCTTCCGTAAACCTTTCTCTATCCGTATCTTCTATTCTAAGGATAAAGTCGCCCTTTTCATGTTTTGCAATTAAATATGCATAGAGGGCTGTTCTTAAATTCCCTACATGCATCTTTCCTGTAGGACTTGGTGCAAATCTCGTTCTAATTCTGCTCATTTCTTATCTCCTTTTTCTTCTCCAATATTCTACTCTAAAAAACTGTCTCGGTATAGCAA
>JBKEBP010000226.1:0-3019 GCA_047973235.1 Suipraeoptans sp.
CTAAATTTACTCATGATAGAGAAGTCTTGTCCTTTGCTATCAATTCCCTGAACTTTGTACAGGGAAGTTCTTTTCCCTGACATCAACTTTTCTAAGTCCTCACGGCTCATTTTTGTAAACAATTCATCTTTTGAAAATCCCACCTTTTCAAATTCTTGATAAGGAATATCACGCTCTGTAAATCTTGACTGTGAAATATTCATATTCAAAAAGGTTGTGAAATATTCTTTTTCTTTATATATTTGTGAAAAAATACAAATAATATTCTAATTATGCATAAAACACAACTAATTATTTTATTTATGCTTTTAGTTGCATCAACAAAAGCATACAGCCAGTTTAACACTGTATTGCCGAAAAAAGAAGAAGTGAAAGTACAACCACAGTTAGCAAGCAATGAGGTGCGAGCCGAGAAACAGGAAGCGGAAATACCTGTAATAAATGATGCTTTAGCGGAAAAACGGAAAGAGTTATACCAAACCCGCAAATATCTGTCGCTCCCTATTGATTCCATGCAAGTAACTTCCGGCTATGGTATGCGCAAACATCCGATAGACGGGAAGATGAAAGAACACAAGGGAATAGATTTAAGGGCAAATAATGACTATATTTATTCGGTTATGCCGGGCAAAGTAACCAAAGCAGGTAAAGATAAGAAGTTAGGTAATTATATCGAAATTGAACATGGGGATTTTAAAACAATCTACGGACACGTACAAACAATTTTAGTTAATGCAAAACAAGCGGTCGAAGCCGGGCAACCTATCGCTATTTCAGGTAATACAGGAAACAGTACCGGGGAACATCTACATTTTGGAATGAAGTTTCAAGACACATATATAGACCCTACCCCCGTTCTCAACTATATATATGACCTGATAAATTTTGTGAAAACAGATTTATCAAAACAAATAGATTCTGAATTAAGAAAAAAATAATTATTTACCTTATAAACAACCAAATTATGCAAAATTATTTTCTTACAAAAATGAATACAGTAGGCGTTAAATTTCAAGGGAACAGAAAACTATACAGTTTTACTTCGAAATATACTCCGGCTAACTGGCAAAAATTTTTAGATTATCAAGACGATTACTCTGGAACATTTATTTACTTAGAATATCTGTTAATAAAAACATATAAGTCTGATAGTTCAAAGCTGAACAGTCTTATAAGCAAAGCGGAAAAATTAGAGATTCGCGAATTATCGGAATTTGTGCATAATAAAATGTACTGTGATTTACCTGAATTTAAACAGTTTTGTGAAGCGTTTGAAAAACAAACCGGATTAACATCTGCCGAATATACAGCAGTACCCGAATCAGGAGCGGTTAGATTTTTTACAAGTGATAATACATTTAAAATTGACACTTACGCCAATTTAACAAGATTACTGAAAAATTATATAGATAATAAAGATATTGAAAAAATCTATATAGAAACATCCCCCCACATATGGAATGAGATATATTTAGACGCTCCCATTATTAAAGACGAATTCATTCCTAAATTATACAGCAATTGGCAATGTTATTGGAATGAACAGATTGTCGCCCGAGCAAACAAAGGGGAAAGTATAGAAAAAGAAGAAAAGCTAAAGGCGACTTCATGGAGAGATTTAGAAGTCTTTATAAACAGTTATAACAATAGTAAAGGGATTGTAGAAATAGCCAACGACATAGAGGATATGGAGTTATTTCCTCTTGTAGTTCTTACAATGCTTGAATTTTATGATAATATGGTGTGCTACGAAGAATACTGCGAAGAAGTGTTTTTCGGGTCAGGAGAATGGGAATCTATCGACATTAATATTTCCCCCGACCCAGACGAAACAAACGAACCTTATTTTTATATAATTGAGGGAGAATAGTTAGAATTAAGCAAATTTAAAAAAGCTACTTACTAAGTAGCTTTTTTTGGTGTCAAAATTTTGCAAGCTGCCAGGCGCTCGATTGTTCTTTTGGTGTCTTTTTGTATTGGAAATGTATTATCATATTAAATGGTTATATTTTTAATTATTGAATTTTATCTACCCATTCAGCACTTTTCCAACAATCAGGACACGAACAAACACTATCAACAACCTTACCATTTTCCAATATTTCAATGACAGTAGGGTTTCCATGTTCGCACTTTATAGCCGTCCACCGCTTAGGTGCATTAAAGCTATTAGCCCAACTTCGGGCATCTGAAAGGTTTTTAGCTATTTTCATTTCTCCCCCTCTCCTATTCCGTAATCATTTTTTACTATTATTCTGCATGTAATCATTTTTCTTTTATTTGTGTTCGCAACCACACGAACGGTTATTTAATATTTATTATTTTTTTATTAACTTCCAATGCTTTATAATTAGAACAAATAATAGAATCATTGTCTAATTTGAAGCTAATTGATTTATTAAAAGAATCATTTTTTATTATAATACCTAAATAAACAAGCTGCTCGTTTGATGTAAAAAGAATACTATCTCCGGCTTGGAAAGTTTTCAAAGAATTTTCATGATTTACTTTGTCTTTGAAAATTAAAAACGACATAACAATAGGAAAAATAACTGATATAAGAAAAAATATTTTAATTATTTTTGTCATAGATATTTTTTTTGTAAGCATGGAGTTTATGGTTATTGTGGTACATTAATATCGTGGTACATTTCTGCCTGAAAATCGAAGTCAGACACAAAAGAATCGTTATTCCAAAATTTTTCAGGAATAGCCGAACTCCAAAAAATTTCCCAATCCGTACGGTATTCAGTTGGAATAACATCTTTCACATGGGGAATTAATTCATCAGCCCATGCCCGACCATTTTTAATATTACTTAATTCTGAAATAACATCTTGTAGACCGACAAAATGTTTTGTGAAAAGATTATTCATATTATTTTCTCTTTTGTTTATCCTCGCAGATACACGAGTTTTAATTGTTATTTGATTACCTTACAAAGATAGGTATTTTATTTGAATGTCGCAAATTTTGGGTACATTATTTTCATGTTTTTACATATAAAAATTGTTAAATT
>JBKEBP010000266.1:0-2125 GCA_047973235.1 Suipraeoptans sp.
TATCCGCTGTCTAAGTATCTTTGTGATAAAACGTCATACAACGTTTCAAAATTTTCAGGAGCACATTTGATTAGCTTAACAGCACATTCCTGATAGATACTCAATAATGATGCACCATACTCACTCTCTGCTTCAATCGCTGTGTTATAAACTGGATCTGGATAACTCCAGCCATTCTTAGCCATCTCTTCTCTCCACTGATAATTCTTTAATATCTCTCCATACAAGTCCTGAGGTATACCTTGTGGTGTATCTACTTTTAAGGTCTTTTCCGCTGTATCCATGACTTTACTTGCATGTACAATACTTGTCATATCAAAGTTACAGTTATGGTTAAGCATCTCTTCTCCTCTATAGTTAGCGTCTACAATCGGAATACCATCAGCGTCAAGAGTATAGGTAACACCCTCAATTCCGTTTTCCAAGGTAAATAAAACATCATCCTGTAGCATCCACTCCATATACATCCAGGCAGCCTTTAACTGATCCTGAGTTGCAAGTGAACTAAAACCAACAATCATACCAAAAGGATTGCTTGCCAAGGTAGACGGATGATTTGCAATGCCTTCCTCAACAACGTAAGACGGATTCAATGCGGCTAATTCAGCATCAGGATTATTCTCATAAAAAGCAGTTAACCAGTCGACATTTGCACTTATATATCCTGTATAACTAAATGTTTTTCCATTGACAAAGTCAGCCTTTTCCTGGTTTCCATCAAGATCCAGCTCAAATTCGCTTGAGTACCAGCCCTTATTATACTCCTCATTTAAGCGCTTCAGATAACTCTTGGTAGGATTCCAGGGAAGTGATGCCGTACTTACTGAGGAATTCATTGCCCATTCTTCATCATTTACAGGATCTTCTCTGAATGAAAAGTTCGGTACATATGCCATATACGGGCATCTCATTCCTAAAGGAGAATGATCAGTAAGTCCTGCTGCCTTAATAGCTTCGATTGCTGCCGAATACTCCTCATAACTGTCCGGTACATCCAATCCTACTTTATCCAACCAATCTTTTCTTACAAAGGTAACATTCGTGTAATCGATATTGGAATATGGTCTTTCTGCCAGTGCAAAAAAAGTTTTTTCCTTGATTGTGGAATACTTAACCAAATCATTATCAACCATTTTCTGATAATAGTTAGGTGCAACCTGTGCAAAATCCTCCATTGTAAATTCCTGCAATGCACCATCTGTAGCCCACATTGCCAGCTTAGGGATATCAAATTCCATCAGCACCGTAGGGGTTTCATTACTTGCAATCAGCATATTGTACTTTGTTAAAACGTCGCTTCTTGGAATTGCAACATATTCTACTTTTACATTATATTTGTCCCCAAACTCTTTTTGTACCCACTTTGTCCAATAATTGTTTGTTACATCCGGATAACCCTCTTTTGATCTGTCAAATACAGGAATTTGAATAGTAACAGTTTCTGCAAAAGGATCCCAGCCTTCTATTCCTGCTACTGCACTATCCTCAGATTCTATAGATGCCTCTGCATTTGTCTCCTGATTGCTACTGCTTTGTTCATTGGTAGTAGCGTCCGTGTTTCCTCCTGATTTGCTGGTTGTACAGCCTGTCAATACAGAAATCCCAAAAAGACACGCCATTCCAACTGCATAAAATACCTTTCTTTTCATTCTTCGCCCTCCTCTAATATTTTATAAAAATCCCTCGTAAAGGGGAATTTTTCAACCCTTAACGGCTCCAATCAGAGCACCTTTAACGAAATATTTTTGAACAAATGGATATATACATAAAATGGGTATGGTTGCAAACATGACCATTGCCGCCTGATAGACTTCTGGAGTACTGACGACCTGTGCTCCTTCAGACAAGCTAATAGAGTCCGCATTACTGGAAAGCACCATGTTACTTAATATGTATTGAAGTGGCTGTAAAGCCTTATCTGTTATGTAATATTTTGCATCTGCATATCCATTCCATCGACTTACTGCAAAAAAAAGTGCAATTGTCGCCAATATAGGTTTCGACAATGGTAATACGATCTTAAATAAAATCTGAATATTTGTAGCTCCATCTAAAAACGCAGATTCCTCCAAGCTCTCAGGAATGGAGGATTGGAAATAGCTTTTCATAATAATCATATTGTAAA
>JBKEBP010000023.1:0-17130 GCA_047973235.1 Suipraeoptans sp.
CCCCATATATTCCTGCTCATTCGTCAGATGTTGTACCGGTATTCTTTGTTTTCTCTTATTTATTAAACTTATATATTCTTCAGTTTCCATTTCATCTAGCCTTCTGCTTGGGTCTATATAATAATGCGTTCTATCTATTTTTGTTACGTATGAAAGTAAAATGAATGCATCTGTTTCCGCATCATCTATTCCTGCCTGATTAAGTGATTTCTTGCCAAATTCAAGCGCCGCTTTCAACTCCAAAGTTTTCACTTTCATAAGCTCTCCAATCAAAAACTTTCTCTACGGCTTCTATTGCCACTTCTATCATCGAGTCATCCGGTTCCTTAGTTGTCAGCTTTTGTATCTCAAGACCCGGTTTACTAAGTATATTCATGACGAAACTGTCATTTCTACCTGCGAGCTTTAGAATTTCATATGAAATACCCGCAATAACAGGTATCAGTAAGATTCTAATAGATATTCGCATAACAGGTGATTCAACCGGTATTAATAACAGTAATATAATACTTATTGCCATAACAAAAAATATAAAACTAGTACCGCATCTCTTATGTTGTCTTGAAGAGGATCGTACATTATCTACATTCAATGGTAATCCATGCTCGATGCAGTTAATACATTTATGCTCCGCACCATGGTACATAAAGGTTCGTTTTATATCTTCCATACGTGATACAAGTAAAATATAAAGTACGAATATACCGATACGCATAAATCCTTCTATTACAGTTCTTATATGGTATGAACTTATTACAGGTTTTAATAAACTCATCAGAAAATATGGTAATACCATAAAAATAGCTATTGCTATAACAAACGAAAAAATGGTCGTTATTGTCATAATTACAGTCTCTTTGCGTTCATCCTTTTCGCTAGTTTCTTCTTCATCATCAAAATACTTAGCTGATGTCATAAGCGTTTTGACTCCTAAAACCATTGAGTCAATAAAATTGAATACTCCGCGCACGAATGGTATCGTTGTAAGTTTCTTAATCTTAATGACGCCTTTGTATGTATCTTCCTCTACGGCTATCTCTCCATTTGGCTTCCGGACTGCTACAGCATATTTGTCTCCATTTTTCATCATAATGCCTTCTAAGACAGCCTGTCCTCCTATGTTCGATGACTTCATATAATTCTCCTTGTAATCTCAAAAAGGTTGAGATTTTATGAAAACCTCAACCCTTACCTTTTACTATTTACTTACTCTGAATCTTTCATTCCATATTTCTTATTAAATCTATCTACACGTCCTCTAGCCTGTGCTGCTTTCTGTTGTCCCGTATAGAACGGATGACACTTAGAACAGATTTCAACGTGGATTTCTTTATTAGTAGATCCAGTTACGAATTCGTTTCCGCAGTTGCAAGTAACAGTTGCCTGATAATAATCCGGATGTATTCCTTCTCTCATGATTTTCACCTCTTCTTTTATATTTCACACATTGTATGTGGTCGCTTCTATTTAAACAGCTTTGTTATTGTATCACAAATGGCAGATTTTGTCTAGTTGAATTTCGTTCTTTTTATTCTGCTGATAAACTCTCTATTGCTCTCTGTTTTAGCAAACATATGGAGTATTCTATCTACTGTTTCGTCGGCTCTTTGTCCATTTAAATTTCTTCTAAGATAATCCATTGCTTCCTTCTCTTCAGGCTTAAATAGCAAGTCATCTCTTCTAGTACCTGATTTTTGAATATCAATAGCAGGGAAAATTCTTCTTTCTGACAATCGTCTATCTAGAACAAGCTCCATATTTCCGGTTCCCTTGAACTCTTCGTAAACAACATCATCCATCTTACTTCCGGTATCAACTAATGCTGTTGCAAGAATAGTAAGGCTTCCGTTTTCTCTCATATTTCTGGCTGCTCCAAAAAATCTCTTAGGCATATGAAGTGCTGCAGGATCAAGTCCACCCGAAAGTGTTCTGCCTGATGGTGGAACAGTTAAGTTATACGCTCTTGCAAGCCTTGTAATACTATCCAGCAAAATCATGACGTCCTGTTTTTGCTCTACCAGTCGCTTTGCTCTTTCGATAACCATTTCAGAAACCCTCTTATGATGTTCCGGAAGTTCATCAAAAGTTGAGTATATTACCTCCACGTTTTCGCCTTCAATTGCCTCTTTAATATCCGTCACTTCCTCAGGTCTCTCATCAATGAGCAGTATAAGTAGGTGCACCTCCGGATTGTTCTCTCTTACAGAAAGTGCTACTTGTTTTAACAACGTAGTCTTACCTGCTTTTGGAGGTGATACTATCATTCCTCTTTGTCCCTTACCAATAGGCGATATCAAATCCATAACTCGCATAGCCTTATTAGCTTGGTTTGTCTCTAATATTAATCTTTTATTTGGAAATATTGGAGTCATATCTTCAAAATTGGCTCTTTTAGTTGCATTCTCCGGACTCAGTCCATTTACTTTAGACAAATAGAGAAGTGCTGAGAACTTCTCGGTTTGTGTTTTTACACGTGTATGACCCTCTAAAATATCCCCTGTCTTTAAATTGAATCTCCTAATTTGAGATGGTGATACATACACATCTTCATCTCCCGGAAGATAGTTTGCACTTCTAATAAAACCATATCCATCAGACATAACTTCTAAAATCCCACATGCTTCAAGTCCACTATCAAGCTCCGGTTTCTTAATTCCCGCTTTCTTTTTCTGCTCTACTTTGGCCTCTGCTTGAGTTTCTGCTTTAGCTTCTACTTTAGCCTCTGCTTGAGTTTCTACTTTAGTTTCTACTTTAGCCTCTGCTTTAGCTTCTACTTTAGCTTCCGGCTTTTCTTCTGTATCTTTCATTACTTTCTTTTTTTTATTTTCATCTGTCTTATCCGCTTTTAGCATAACTTCAACCAGCTCCGCCTTCTTAAGTGAAGATACACCTTTAATACCTCTCGCCTTTGCAAGGTCACGCAATACTGCTACAGACAATGACTCATATTTTTCTCGCATATTTCATCCTTTCTTGATATATACACAATTGTATCTAATCGTGGGGTAAGTGTCAGAAATGACTTTTTGATAGTTTGTAATTAATCGCTTAGATGATTATACTACAAAAGATTTAGGAATAAAAGAACTTTTTTCACCTTTAATACTACCCTATTGAATTTTTGTTACTAAAACGCTATTATTATACTTAGAAAGAGGTATTATATGTCTAAATATTGGGCCGAAAAGCCATACTACTCCCTAGATTATTATTTAAAGCATACATTCGGTGAGAAAGTTTACAGACTTTCTCTTGATATAGGAACCACATGTCCGAATAGAGACGGATTAATTTCCACCAAAGGTTGTATATTTTGCAGTTCTAAAGGCTCCGGCGACTTCTCTGCACCAAGAGCTTTCAATATAACTAAACAGATTGAAACTGCAAAAGAATATGTATCAAAGAAATACCACTGCAATTCTTATATCGCATACTTCCAGGCTTTCACCGGGACTTACGGTCCATTTGATATGCTTAAAAACGCATATACTGAAGCAATTAGTCATCCTGATATCAAGGCTATTTCCATTGCTACAAGACCGGACTGCTTGTCAGAAGAAATCTTGGATTTACTTAGCAAATTGAACAATATCAAGCCGGTCTGGATAGAACTTGGACTTCAAACCATACATCCTAAGACAGCTGTTTTTATTAGACGCGGATATGAACTTTCATGTTTCGAAGAAGCTGTTAAGAAACTTCGATCCATAAATATAAATGTAATACCACATGTGATTCTATGTCTGCCAAATGAGACACGTACAGACATGCTCGAAACCATAAACTACTTAAACAAACAAGATATACAAGGTATAAAGATACATTTATTACACATACTTACTGATACGGATTTATACACTTACTATCTTGACCATCCATTCTACATACCTACTATGGATGAGTACTTTGAACTTCTTGGTGATTGCATTAATCACTTAAGAGATGATATAGTTATTCATAGATTAACAGGTGATGGACCAACACAAATCCTATATGCACCAACCTGGACTATCGGTAAAAGATTTGTTTTAAATAAAATGTCTGCATACTTTAAGGAACACGAGAAATGGCAAGGAAAGGATTATAATGGCTGATACATTCAAATTATACAAATTAATAATTTTATATATGCTCAACAAGGTTGATTTTCCTCTGACGACTTCACAAATCTCTGAATTTATTGTCACGCGTGAATATACAACTTTTTTCAAGATGAACCAGGCTCTTTCAGAACTTCGTGAATCCGGATTTCTACGAGAAGAGACAACTCACAACCGAACTATATATCATCTAAATGATGAGGGTGCAGAAACTATACGTTTTTTTAAAAACGAAATTCCAAACCCCATTCAAGATGATATCAACAAATATCTCAGAGAACGCAAATTCGATTTGAAATCCGAAGTTTCAATTAAGTCTGATTACTACAAGAACGAAAATAATGAATATACAGCACATTGTAGTATAACCGAACAAAAAGCACCCGTAATTGACCTCAGCCTTTCTGTTCCTTCCAAAGATGAAGCTGAAAAAATAGCCTCAAACTGGGAAAGCAAAAGTGATGAGATTTATTCATTTCTTATAAAGAAGCTTTTGTAATTGTTAATGTGATTAGACCTTTTACGACCATTTTTCGTATTTTACGATGTCGGCAAGAGGCTTTCTTGCTCTTTGTTTAGGCTTTTCATCACCATATCCAACAACCAGTATGCCAACCACATACTTATCTTCAGGAATTTCGAGTAATGGTCTGACATCATGTTGCTGATACCACCCTGTCCAGCATGTATTTAGACCTTGATTTTCCGCCTCCAGCATCATCTGTGTAATAGCTATAGACGTATCTCTTATAACTCTCTTTAAACCCATAAATCCGGCTTCTTCATTTACATATATACTCTCTCCACCAATCCACTCAGCTGCATCACCTACACACGCTATTAATATAGGTGCATCTGTCATCCAGTATTGCTCATGATCCACAAAGGCTAGTGCCTTTTTCATTTCGTCATCTTTTATTACAATAAAGTTCCAAGGCTGCCTATTATGACCGGAAGGTGCAAGCCTTCCTGCCTCAAGTACTTCCTCCAGTTTTTCATTCTCTACCGGAGTATTCTTTTTATACTTTCTGACACTTCTTCTATTTTCTATTGCATCTAACATATTATCGTCCTCCTTATCAAAATGCACATTTGCGTTTTTTTTACAAATTATAATAGAAATTCACTCATTACATAATTACTTATATCGACTCCCCTCTCAGTTAAGAATACCTTGTTATCTCTATCTACCAAAAGCCCTTCATCAACAAGTTTTTTTGTTATTTCCTGATATATATTATTGTAGTTCACACCAAATCGCTTATGGAAGTCTTCCTTGGAGATACCTTCCATCATCCTAAGACCCAAAAACATAAATTCTTCCATTTGATTTTCCTTAGTCAGCACCTGTTGTTCATTTGCTGATTTAATAAATCTTGTATTGCCGATTAAAGATGCCGCTGAATCTCCTATTCCAAGATATTCACTACACTTCCAGTATCCGATATTATGCTTGCATTCATATCCGGGTTTAGCATAATTCGAAATTTCATACCTGTTATATCCACTTGCTTTAAGCATTTTTTTAGTTGTATGATACATCTCTCGCTCCGAGTCTTCATTCGGTAGCTTTAATAAGCCCTCTTCATTCATTTTATAAAAGGGTGTTCCATCTTCTATAATAAGACTATATGCGGAGATGTGCTCCGGATTTAAATTAATTACTTTGGTAAGTGTATCGAAATAACTTCGTATAGTTTGATTCGGTATCGCCTGCATTAAATCGATGTTTATATTATTAAATCCAACTTCTCTTGCCATATGATAAGTACCCTTGAATTCATCATATGTATGTATACGACCAAGCGCTTTTAATTCGTTGTCATTAGTGGATTGTAATCCTATGCTTAGACGGTTTATTCCTACATGCTTATATGTTGTAAGCTTTTCTCGCGTTACTGTTCCCGGGTTTACTTCTATGGTAACTTCACACGCGTCCGAAATTTCAAAGGTACTTTTTATATTATCGAACATCTCTTTAACATGATTTTCTTCAACGATTGAAGGCGTTCCGCCTCCAATAAATATGCTTGTAAGATAATAGTCTTTTGCAAATTTATTGTAGGAACTAATTGTATTATTTAATTCTTCCATATAAAGTTCAATCTCACTCACCCTAGGTGAATGAGATTGAAAATCACAGTAATTACATTTTTTAACACAAAATGGTATGTGTATATATAGTTCTAATGGTTTTTTCATTATTTGTCATCCAATTTCAATACACTCATAAATGCCTTCTGTGGTATCTCTACATTACCGACTTGGCGCATTCTCTTCTTTCCTTCTTTTTGCTTTTCAAGAAGTTTTCTCTTCCTTGAGATATCACCACCATAGCACTTGGCAAGTACATCTTTACGCATAGCACGGACTGTTTCTCTTGCTATTACCTTGCTGCCAATTGCCGCTTGAATTGGTACTTCAAATAGTTGCCTTGGTATCTCCTCTTTGAGCTTTTCACACATCTTTCTACCACGTTCATATGCTGTATCAGCGTGAAGTATAAAAGAGAGTGCATCGACTTCTTCCTTGTTAATAAGCATATCCAATTTAACGAGGTTTGATTTCTTATACCCATTCATCTCATAATCAAAAGATGCATATCCTCTAGATCTTGATTTAAGCGCATCAAAGAAATCGTAAATAATTTCATTCAACGGCAACTGATATCTGAGCACTGCTCTGGTTTCTTCGATATATTCCATGCCTTCGTATTCGCCACGTCTCTCCTGACACAAATCCATAATGGCTCCAATAAACTCAGAAGTAACCATTATTTCCGCTTTAACTATTGGCTCTTCCATGTAGTCTATTTCGGTAGGCTCAGGTAAATTCGACGGATTGGTAAGCTCTATCATCTCACCATTAGTCTTATATACCTTATAAACAACGCCCGGAGCTGTCGTAACGAGATCCAAATTGTACTCTCTTTCCAGTCTCTCTTGTATTATCTCCAGATGAAGAAGTCCCAAGAACCCACACCTGAATCCAAATCCTAAAGCCACCGAAGTCTCTGGTTCAAACTGCAGTGACGCGTCATTTAGCTGCAGCTTCTCAAGTGCATCTCGCAAATCCTGATACTTTGCCCCATCTGCCGGATACATACCACAATAAACCATCGGGTTAACTTTCTTATATCCCGGAAGTGGTTCCTTACATGGATTCTCGGTATTAGTAATTGTGTCACCAACGCTTGTATCCTTAACATTTTTAATACTTGCCGTAATATATCCAACCGTTCCCGCACTCAGCTCATCCGTCGGGATAAATTGTCCGGCTCCGAAATATCCAACTTCGACTACCTCTGCACTCGCACCTGTTGCCATCATTTTTATAGGAGTTCCTTTTTTAACAGTTCCCTCCATAATACGGCAAAATACTATAACGCCCTTATATGCATCATAAACAGAATCAAATATAAGTGCCTGTAACGGTTCGTTTATATCACCCTTAGGTGCAGGTATCTTTTCTACGATTTGCTCCAATACCTGATCAACATTTAGTCCTGTCTTAGCTGAAATAAGCGGTGCATCATGTGCATCTATCCCTATTATGTCTTCTATTTCTTCTATAACTCTTTGTGGCTCTGCGCTTTGTAAATCAACTTTATTAATAACCGGCATTACATCAAGGTCATGGTCAAGTGCCAAATATACATTTGCTAATGTCTGTGCTTCTACTCCCTGCGCTGCATCAACTACTAGTATAGCTCCATCGCAGGCGGCAAGGCTCCTCGACACTTCATAGTTAAAGTCAACATGTCCAGGTGTATCAATTAGATTAAACAGATATTCTTCACCATTCTTTGCCTTGTATACGGTTCTTACCGCTTGAGCTTTTATAGTTATTCCACGTTCTCGTTCGATTTCCATATTATCCAGTACTTGAGACTGCATTTCTCTATCAGTCAAGAGTCCGGTCATCTCGATAATTCTATCTGCAAGAGTTGATTTTCCATGGTCTATATGTGCTATAATACAGAAATTTCGAATGTTTTTTTCTTTGATTTTCAACTTATATACGTCCCTTCATCTAATACGCTCGTGCGTATCCGCATTCAAATGCGCTTTGTATAGTATACCATTTATGAGCTATACTTTACAATAAACAATTCAACACTCATAACATCTTGTAAATTACCGGTTTTTACTTTCTGCTCGACCACAACTGCATCCTCCATCGCCTCTCTTAAACGTGCGGATTTAAAGCCTCTGCATTGAGCCATATATTTCCCTGCAACATATGGATGCAGCCCAATCTTCTTTGCGATTTGGGTTTTGTCATACCCTCTTTTATGCATCTGTTTTACTTCATATAAAATCTTGAACTGACGACCTAACAGAAATAGAATTCGCATTGGCGGCTCTTTAAGTACAAGTAAATCATCGTATAAATTTAAGGCTTTCTTTTGGTTTCCACTCGAAACAGCCTCGACCATATCGAATATATTATTTTGTATATGAGTAGTTACAATGCTGTCTATATCTTCAGTCGTTATCTCTTCTTTGTCTATTGTATAAGAAAACAGCTTTTCCAATTCTTGCCCCAAAGTATTCATGTCTCTTCCGGCTTTCTCAATAAAGTACCGTGCTGTTTTCTCCTTTATCCTTTTGCCCTCTGCTTTAACCTGCGCAGCGATCCAGTACATAATTGTTTTATCATCCTGTATTGCCATTTCTACAATTCTGCCAACCTTAGAAACCGCTTTATATAATTTTCCTCTCTTATCAATATCTTTTTCAATAAAAATGATGCAAACCGTATCAGGAATATTGGTGATAAACTCGGCCAGTTCGTCATTACTAGTCTTGAAAAATCCTGTGTTTTCAGCAATAACAAGTCTCTTCTCTGCAAAAAAAGGCATTGTATTTGCTAAAGAGATAATCTCTTTACTATCCGCACTTTTTCCCTCAAAGTAATTATAATTAACCGTATCATCGGGAGATATTATCCTTCTTCGCATCTTATCACGATATTGTTTCTTTAAATAGTCTTCCTCACCGTAGAAAAGATACACCGGCTTATATGTATTTGTCTTAATATCTTCATTTAGGCTCTTCATTATTGTCTAACCATCCTTTTATTTTTACGCTCGAACCATCCGTCTCAAGCATTATTGCACCACTTTTTGACGTTTCATGTATTATACATCTGGCATCATTTAATCTATCTATTGTTTCTTTGTGCGGATGACCATATATGTTATTTATTCCTGCGGATATAAAGGCATATTTCGGAGCAACAATCTGAACAAAATCATCTTTTGTCGAATTCTTCGAGCCATGATGTGCAACCTTGACGAATTTGTACTCTTTATCAGACTCTTCTATAGTTCTTATCAGATTTTCTTCTCCGATTCCTTCAATATCCCCTGTTAGAAGCAGATTGAAATCATCATATTCAAGTGATATTACTAGTGAATCTGCATTTGATTCACCAACCCCTGATTTCTCCGGAGATAATGCTGTTATAACTATTTCTCCATCACAAATCGTATCTCCAACATTCATAATATATCTGTTAATCCCAATCTTTTCACATTTATCCGCTAACTCATGCAGCTTGTCATTCCATGTTTCTTGGTTGGGAAACACTATATTTTGGATTTGTATACCCCTCTCATTTCTTTCTATCATTTCGATTATACCACTAATGTGGTCATAATCTCCATGTGAAATAAAAACATAGTCCAATTTTTTCACACCATTGTACTTTAGAAATGGCTCGATTCGATATCGTCCTACCTCACTTACATCCGTACTTCCTCCATCCATAAGATAGTTATTGCCATTCGGACTCCTTATATATATAGAATCGCCTTGACCAACATCTATAAATACTGTTTGAAGCTTATCACTGCTTGGTTTAAATATAAATGTGCAAATGGCAATTGAATAAAATACAACTAACACCACCAGCCTAATATTTTCATTTTTCACTTTCTTCTTCATTAATGTAATTACTGTCAGCAGCACTAAGTAATATATTATAATCATCACTATGCTGATATTACCGGTAACAATTCTTGCACCGGGGATCTTAAGCGTCATCTCACTTATATAAGTATATATTCTAATGATATATTCGCATATTCTGAAACAAATTGCCCCTATCTCCGGCAATATAAATATTAGCGCACTACCGGCTACACCTGCAATCAAAAGAATTGTTAATAGTGGTACGACAGCCAAATTGATAATTGATGAATATGCCGGAATTTCATAAAAATAATACACTATAGGACCTAAAAGTACAACGCTAACCGTAAATCCACCTAATAAGCTTTTGTATTTCACACTTTTAAATAAACTTCCCAGTATCATAATGCCAAGCACAGCGCCAAACGATAAATAAAAACCTCCCTCAAAAAAGTTCGCCGGCGAAACTATAATTACCATCATAGTTGCAAATGAAAGTGCTGTATATCCATCATACTTTCTCCCTGTAATTTCTGCACCTATTTTAAATAAAAACATAATATATGCTCGGGCCACCGAAATTGTAAAACCTACCATTATTGCATATACGGACAAGAAAGCGACTCCAATAAATGCAGCGAGTTGAAATGACCCTGTTCTCTTTCTTACTAAGTTATATAAGCCCATTCCCAAAATAGAAATATGCAGCCCTGAAATAGCAAGAATATGACCTATTCCCGAAAGTCTATATGTTTCTTTTAAATCCGAATTAAGATCACCCTTATCTCCGAGAAGAATACTTGATAGCACCGCTCCATACTCAGCCCCTATAACTTCATACATATTATTTTTTACTTTGCTTTGAATGTTAAACAGTCGCTCCTTTACATAGTTTTCTCTGTTGTTGATTATAGTCACTGATTCTGCTGTGATTTTACCGAATATGCCTCTTCTTTGATAATATTTTCTTTGATCAAAATTGCCGGGGTTTCTTGCATTAGAAAAAAAAGACAACTTTCCTGAAGCTTCAACCTCTTGTCCTATTTTAAACTCATTATTTAGGTTTGTATAAACTATTATTTTTGATTCTTTGATAAGATATTTATCTGATTTTATAGAATTATTCTTTAGATATAAGACCTGATATTCCGATTTTTCTTCTCTCTTATAGATGTTTCCTGTAAGTGTGACTCGTTCTCCTTGTATAAAATGCGTTTCTATTGGTGAAATGGTTTCATTCACTCCTCCATAAGAAACGCTATATACATACATTAGTACTATTACTACCAGAGAGATGTTTAATAACACTCTTTTATTCATATACTATTTTATTATATCCTTATTACTTGAAAATGGTTTACTTAAATCCAAAATTCCCTGATATGATACATTTGTTTCTCCCGCAACTAAAATCTGTACTTTATCGACATCACTGTTTGCTATTATTGAGTTTACGATTGAATATATAGTAACATCAGCCGAAACATCTAATGTCCCTGTTAAAAAACCTTCACTGAAGTTCACATAACATATATCGTCTTTTACTGTCACGCTAAGAAGGGTTGCCTCAGATGGTATTATGGCGTTTTGAGTATTGCCATCCGGTCCTTTCATTAGTTGTTCTACAACCAGCTTTTCAGTAGTAGTGTTGCTGTTATACCGCACACTTGTATTTTCTTCTACAAGCATTTTGCCCGTACTATCTGTATAATATAAAACAATATCCGCCTTCTCAGTAGTATGAATAGAGCTGCCCACATTTTGCACGAAATCAGACGCACGCATTTCACCTACTTCATCACCTGAGCTATCCTTTATCGGATTATTTCCAACAGTAAAGCTTACTGAGCTGATCCCTTCAACTTGGTCGATTGTCTGTACAACAGCCGCCTTTAACATGGTTTCCTGAGTTATATTCATGTTATTGTATTTTCTATTAAAATCAAGAGTGGCATTTTCAGCACTTATACTTATGTCATTCACACTTAGACCTTCGGGGAAAACTGAATTATAATCAATAGACTCCGGACTCTTCATCAAATCCTTAACTACATTGGAAATAGTATCAACCATATTACTTTCATTTTTTATTTCATACTTCTGTATAGTAAGTCCATCACCATCAGTATTAAGATAGTAAATGAAATCATCCTCCGCTTGTGGTTTATTATCATGTCCACATGCACTTACTAATACAACAAATAATGCAATAATAAAACCTACTTTTAACTTCTTCATTGTAATTTCTCCTACAACCGGATTAGGATGCTATATAAACTAATGGTATCCTAACTTGGAACGTTGTTCCCTTACCCGCTTCAGATTCTACTTTGATAGCACCTCTGTGTAATACAATGGCGCCCCTTGCAATAGCAAGTCCA
This sequence comes from Suipraeoptans sp., assembly GCA_047973235.1. GTDB lineage: Bacteria > Bacillota > Clostridia > Lachnospirales > Lachnospiraceae > Aequitasia. The sequence goes on from JBKEBP010000023.1 coordinate 12,400, forward strand.
AGTCCCGTACCACCTATCTCTCTTGAATGTGACTTGTCCACTCGGTAAAATCTCTCAAATACATGCTCTATGCTCTCATCAGGTATACCAATCCCCGTATCAATAACTTCGACAGTAAACCATTTATGATCCGCATTCAAAGTGACTAATACACGTCCATTCTCGTCATTATACTTAATAGCATTTTCTACCAGATTAGAAAATGCTAATGACAGCTTAACCTCGTCAACTTCTGCAATTACTTCTCTGAAACTTTCGAAAACTATTTCTATATTTTGCTGCTGCGCAACAGGTCTTAGCCTCTTTAGAATTCTTTCCAGTAATTCATTGATATTCTCTTGCGCAATATTTAAATCAGAAGATGTCTTATCCAGCTTAACAAGTGAAAGCAGATCATTAATAATGACATTTTCCCTATCTATTTCTTTTGATAAATCTTCCATGAATTCTTTGTATAACTCAATCGGCACATCTTCTTGTGCTAACAATGAATCCGAAAGAACCTTCATTGATGTTAATGGAGTTTTAAGTTCATGTGACACATTAGATACAAATTCCTGCCTTGAATCATCAAGTACCTTCATACGGCCAAGCATCTTGTTAAATGCATCGGATATTACTTCTGTCTCGATGTATGTGTTTTCATGCAGGTAGTCATCGTCATACCCTTCTGTAACCCCTTCAATAGACTGTGTAATTCTCTTAAATGGTTTAATCATTTGTGTTCCAATCATAAATGCGAAAAGAATTGTAACCACAACAATTGCCATCAGTATGATATTCCCCGTTCCTGATAACAGAGCTATTGTATCTGCGATAGAACTTGTTGATACACTAACAAGCATAACTCCGATAACTTCCGTCTTTGAGCTATTATATATTGGAGATGTAATCTCAATATATTTATTCTTATTATCGTAGTTGTTTGTTTTGTTATCTTTAAAACATTTAACTACACCAGAAGATACTATTGTCTTTCCGAGGTCAAGTTCATAGGTGTCGGATGCAACTGTATAATCATTATTAATAAGCATAATGCGTCCATTATAGATGTTTGATAACTGTGACAATTCTGCCTCTAATACCTCAAACTCCATTTCCGGATCATTTTTTTTGTTCAAATAGTCAGATTCACTGATTTGGTTGCACAGAATAGTGCTTTGATTCTGAATCTCAGCTGTACGTACACTAACGGCTCTGTCCTCATAACTCCTTGTGAACACTTCTTTAATTATAAATGAAGGAATAATACCCATTAGCATAAGCAAGATCGTGATATGAAATCTGAGTCCACGTAAAAATCTTGGTCTAAGATATTTTTTAAGCCATGAAATAGTAACCAACCCCCCACTTAGTGTGAACATATTTTGGATCGCTTGGATTAGATTCTATTTTCTCACGCAAACGACGAATATGAACATCCACGGTTCTTGCATCTCCCGGATACTCATACCCCCACACAATATTTAAGAGATCTTCTCTACTGTATACTTTGTTTGGGTTTAATGCTAAAAGTTCAAGTACATCGAATTCCTTGGCAGTTAAATTTATTTCCTTTTCGCCTCTAATGACTCTTCTGCTGTCACAATCAATCTTCATATTACCTTTAACAATAACTCTGGAACTACTCTTGTTACTATCTTTTTTATTCGTTCTTCTCATAATAGCCTTAATTCTGGCTTTTACCTCGAGAATATTAAAAGGTTTTGTTATGTAGTCATCTGCGCCATACTCAAGACCTAATATCTTGTCCATATCATCGCCTTTGGCTGTTAGCATGACAATTGGCACATCGGAGAATTCTCTAATCTGCTGGCATACTTCAAACCCATCTATCTTTGGCAGCATAAGATCAAGTAAAATAATATCATATTCATTTTCTTTGGCTTTTTCGAGTGCCTCCTCACCATCATATGCGGCATCAACTTCCATGCCATCTTGTGTAAGACTAAAATTGATTCCTTTTACTATTAATTTTTCATCATCTACAACCAAAACTTTCTTAGCCATTATTCCACCTTTATCTTATCTTTTATTTTTTCAAACACGCCGTCTTTAATACCGCTTATACTCTTAATATCTTCTATCGTATCAAATGTTCCCTGTTCTTCTCTATGTCTTACTATATCGCTAGCTTTTGCTTCACCAATACCTGTGAGAGTCATTAGCTCTTCCTTAGACGCAGAATTAATATTTATTTTACCATCATCAACCTCCATGGCGTCATTATTTCCTGAAATAAGTTCATCGCTTATTTCGTCTACCGATGGTATATATATACGCTCTCCATCTTGAACTTCCTTTGCCAAATTAATAGTTGATTCATTTGCGTTCTCACTAAATCCACCTGCAAGCTCTATAACCTCAAAGTACCTGCTGCCGATTTTAAGTTCATACACCCCGGGATTATTGACATGACCACATATATGAACATAAACAAACGAGGCTTCTACCTCGGAATCCTCTAGAATAGATTCATTAAATTCTGTACCTTCTTCATCAATTTCAACTACAACTTCATCCTTCTTACATCCATATAAAAAAATAAGAAGTAACGCAATTGTAAAGAAAATCATTTTTTTCTTTCGCATAAGTCCTCCAACATCCATCGTTGTTAGAGACACCCCTCTTACGCACTTCTTATTTTACTATAGCCTTGTATTAAAAATCAATGTATTTATAATATTTCGTCAAGAATTCGTATCATTTCGTCAACATGTCTTTTTTCTATTATTAGCGGTGGCACAAAGCGAATTACATTTCCACCTGCCGCTATTATAAGAAGCCCCTTATCTCTAGCCTTCTTAACCACATCAGCGACCGGAGACTTTATCTGAATACCTTGAATAAGTCCCACACCTCTTACATCTACAATATCATCTTTCTTATCTTGCAGCTTAGTAAGTTCGGTTTTCAAATAATCTCCCATAGCACTTACATTAGATTTGATATCTTTCTTTTTATATATCTCGACAACTTTTTCCACTGCACAAAGTGCAATCGGATTGCCGCCATACGTTGTTCCATGGTCTCCCGGCTTTAATGAATGTAATGCCAGTTCATTCGTTAATCCAAATGCACCAACCGGTATTCCATTTCCAATTGCTTTTGCCATAACAAGAATGTCAGGTTTGACTCCGCATTTCTGCCATACGAAATACTCACCACTTCTTCCCATTCCGCATTGTATCTCGTCAAATATGAGAACTATGTCATTCTCATCACACAACGCTCGTACATCCTCTAAGAACTTCCTGTCCGCAACATGTACACCACCTTCACCTTGGATTGGCTCTAGTATAATAGCACACGTTTTATCAGTAATAAATGATTTCAAGCTATCGATATCGTTATATTTAGCAAAGCTAACTCCGGGAATGAGTGGCTCAAAAGGTTCTCTGTATGTTTTTGTTCCCGTAACGGATAATGCTCCAAGTGTCCTACCGTGAAACGAGTTTTCCATTGCTATATATTCTGTTCTTCCACTGCCATTTTCATAAGCATACTTTCTGGCTGCCTTTAGTGCTCCTTCTATGGCTTCTGTACCACTATTTGTAAAGAATACCTTTTCCATTCCTGAAACTTCAGTAAGTGCTTTCGCTGCTTCCAGCGTCTTCGAATGATAGTACAAGTTAGAAGAATGAAGCAGTTTATCTATCTGGGTTTTGAGCGCCTCCTCTAATTCTTTATCAGCATATCCAAGCGACATTACTGCGATTCCGGCACCGAAATCGAGATACTTCTTTCCATCCGTATCGTATAAGTATACACCCTCGCCTTTATCCAGGATCATATCCGCCTTGTTATAAGTATGAAGAATTAATTCTTCAGCAGCATCAATATATTTTTTAGTATTGTCTTTCATAACTATTTTTCTCCATTGTAGTATTTCGTCTCTGCGTCATCTAATATTGCAGTCCCAATTCCTTTATTAGTAAATATTTCAAGCAGTAAGCAATGTGGGATTCTACCATCAAGAATATGCACTCTTGAAACACCTGACTCAATTGCATCTATGCAATTATTGAGCTTTGGAAGCATTCCACCTCCTATAAAACCATCTTCCATTAACTTCTTGGCTTCGGATATATGAAGCTCAGATATTAATGTCTCAGGATCACTTGGGTCTTTGTATACGCCCTCTATATCAGTTAAAAATGCAAGTTTCTCTGCCTTCATAGCCTTCGCTATAACACACGCTGCATCATCCGCATTAATATTGTAAGTATTCTTACTGTCATCCATTCCTATGGGGGATATAATTGGCAAGAAATCCTTCTCAATAAGGTCGTCCAAAATATCAGTATTAACCTTTGTCACTTCCCCAACGAAACCAATATCTTCACCGTTAGAGAGCTTTTTCTCAACTTCTAAGAGACGACCGTCTTTACCGCTTATTCCTATTGCTCTTACTCCGATTTCTTCAACTAATTGAACTAGACTTTTATTTACTTTACCAAGGACCATTTCAACCAGTTCCATCGTGTCCTCGTCCGTCACCCTAAGACCATTAATAAATCTTGGCTCCATACCAACCTTTTCAACCCATTTGGATATTTCTTTACCACCGCCATGCACAATAATTGGCTTAAATCCAACGAGTTTTAGAAGTGTAACATCCTTTATAACCTGTTCTTTAAGCTTGTCGTCTACCATTGCACTACCGCCGTATTTTACTACAATCGGTTTTCTGTTAAATCGTTGTATATAAGGAAGTGCTTCTATCAATAC
>JBKEBP010000030.1:0-1665 GCA_047973235.1 Suipraeoptans sp.
TGGAAAAATATGAAGATGTAAATCTTGAGAAAAATCTTGAGAAGGACATTTTGTCAGAAGTGCCTCCTAAAAGTGATAGAAGAGATAGGATAAAATCGGAAACTATTCTTAAGAATAATAAAGAAGCAGAAAAAATAGTTTTTAATACAGATAATATTAGGTTTGAAAAAAAATTGCGTAATAATGCTAATAGAGATAGAGAAGTTTTAAAAGAATTGGATGAGAAAGATAGAGCGATAGAAGTGTCTGTGGAAAAAAGAAAAGTACGAAGTGAATCTAGTGGAACAAGGGGTGGTGCTATGAAGCCTAGTGATGATGTTAAGATTGTTCAAGCAAAATTTGAAACTAGAGAAACTAGAAATCAATCTAGGAAAAATGTGTCGAATAGAAGAAAAATTGAAGCTACATATAGGATTGGAACACTTGTAGTTATTTGTATACTTCTGATTATTGTTTTTGTGCAAATATTTAAGCTTAACTCTGTTGGTGCAGAGTTAGAAAATGCACTTTTGCAAAATGGACAAATAGCAAATTTAACTAGTGCAAATGAAGAATTAACTGCTCAAATTACGGATTTAAATAGGCAAATTACTTCTTTGGAAACAGAATTGGAAAATTTAACAGTAGATAATACTACCTTAGATACAACGGAAAATACTACAGAACAAGGCAATTCTACAACTACTACAACAGATACAGGTACGCCTAGTTCATATACTATTAAATCTGGGGATACACTTTGGGGTATAGCATCAAAATTTTATGGAAAACCTGCAGATTATGTTGATAAAATTGCTACATTAAATGGATTTGATAAGAATGCATCTCTTGATGTTGGAAAAGAAATTATGCTTCCTTAGTTTTAAAATTGTTTTACCTATAAGGAGATTATATGATTAAAGATTTGGAAAATAAGAAACTGGCAGAACTAAGAGAGTTTGCTAAAGAACAAGGAATGACAAATTTTATTAAATTTAAAAAAAGTGAGCTTATTCAAGAGATTATAAAATTTATATCTGATAATGAAAGTAAATCTGATTTAGGCGAATTAGAAAATGATGAGAGTTTAGATGATTCGGAGCAAGAAGAAGATAAGAAAACAGAGGATAAGAAATCTCATTTTAATAGTTTAGATAGTGGGCTTGAAGATGGTGGAATTTTGGAAGTATTACCTGATGGATTTGGTTTTTTGCGACAGGAAAACTTTTTGCCTGGTAACAAAGATATATATATGTCTCCATCGCAAATTCGTAGATTTAGATTAAAAACTGGAGATTATGTTAAAGGAAACTTAAGAGTTGCAAAAGAGAATGAAAAGTTTCGTGCTTTGTTATATATTAATAGTATAAATGGTAAGAATCCATCCGCTGTATACCAACGAAAAAATTTTGAAGATCTTACCCCTATATATCCAAAAGAAAGATTAACCTTAGAGGTTGATAAAAATAGGATTTCGGGTAGATTAATAGATATTATTGCGCCAATTGGAAAAGGGCAAAGAGGTGTAATTGTTGCACCACCGAAAACAGGTAAAACAACTTTGTTAAAAGAAATTGCTAATTCTATTATGGAAAATAACCCTAAAATTCATTTGATAGTTCTTCTTATAGATGAAAGACCAGAAGAAGTTACAGATATGAAAAGAAGTATTATTGGCGAGAATGT
>JBKEBP010000055.1:0-3412 GCA_047973235.1 Suipraeoptans sp.
TTTAACCGTTTGCACTGGCATGAGCATTTGGAGATTTTATGCTGCTTACATGGAACATTCTGTGTTCGCATAGACGGTAGGGTGTTTCGCCTTAATGAAGGAGATTTAATAACGATTAATGGTGGTGCAAACCATGAGATTTTTGATGGTTCAGCAAATGGATTACAGATTATTGTTTCTATTGATCCATCATTGCTGCACAAAGAGGAAGCAGAAATTTATGATTTCTCTACGGTGGGAGATACAGCACTATCCGTTCACAGTGAAGAGGTAAAGGCAGTCCGCAGCAGTCTGGGAAAAATGGCATGGCTTCTGACTCCAGAAGTGGAGGTAATGTCTCAAGTAATGGAAGCATACAAGGAAATGGAAATACAAAATATTCATATTGTATTGAAAACAGAGGAAGAGTGGAACTGTTTCCATATGGAACTGTACAGAGTGCTGATGTATCTTGCGTCCCATAAGAGAAAGATAGAATCTGCTAAAAATGTGTCCTCCCCGAAAGCAGTTTTTACGAAATGTGTTGAAATGTTGCATCGTGAATATGGGCAGCCACTCAGTGCAAAAATTCTTGCAGAAAGAGTAGGAGTAAGCGAACCAACCATTTACCGTTTGTTTCAAAAGCAGTTAGGTGTTAGTTTTATAAATTATTTAAACTCTATTCGCGTTAATGCAGCATGTGGTTATTTAGAAAATAAAGAGTTAAGCATAATAGAGATTGCTGACTGCTGTGGATTTTCTAGCCTTAGTAATTTTTACAGGGTGTTTCATCTTTATAAAGGTCAGGCACCTACAACGTACCGAAAAGGAAAAAAAAATATACTTTCAGAGAATAATATAATAGGCCAGGATATTATGTATTTAAATCGATTTCAGAGTTTTTGGGAACTGCGATATGACAGATCTGACCTATTGCTGAAATAGGAATTGAGACATTATATTTTTCTTTTAAAGGGCTTGGAAGTTGCATTTTAACTAACAAGCTCTTTTCTCAGGAGAATCTTATCTATATATATGATCTATTTAGTAGAGTATTTAATAAATAGAAGAGTGTTTTTGGTTATCTTTCAGTGGTGTGTATTAACTTTGGGTTAAAATATATAATAAATAATAGAAAATTGATATAAATTCCTCCTAGCATTGTTTAGAATGTATAAATCAAGTAGAAAATAACACATTGATTTTTGTTTTCCAAACTTATTAAAATAGTTTATTGGATATTGAACAAGATGAGAAATTATTTTTTGATATAGAATTGGTACTACTTGGATGCAACATAAAGTGATCCATGATAGTTGACCATTTTATATAAAATGAATCTGAAAATCCTAGAGCAACAGGGTTTGATGATTCGAATTAAAATTATTAGGGAGGAAATAAGCTATGAAAAAAGTAATAACAATGTTATTATGCATGTTGCTAATCATTAATACTTTAACAGCATGTAAGAAAACGGATACGAGTACCAATAATAGCGCTAACGACATCACTTCAGAAGCTACTTCTGATACTGGAGAATCTGGCGAAGAAGCGAAGGAACTAAAAGAAATTGATTTCTCCGAACATAAGGATTTTTCATTTTGGCTATATTCAAATCCAAATGATTACTACTCAAGCTATAATGACAATCCATCTTTGCAATTTTTTGAAGAAAAGTTTAACATGACATTGAATTGTGAGCAACCGGTATCAGGTACTGAGCAAGAATCGTTGAATCTGATGTTTGGTACTGGAGAATATACAGATATCATGGATCTTTCTTCCTATACTGGTTCGGTTAATAAGCTTTATGAAGACGGTGTAGTCATAAATATTGCTGATTATTTAGACTATATGCCAAACTTCAAAAAATTATTAGAGGATAATGAACTGTTTCGTAAGGCTGTCTATAATGACGATGGAAAGATCCTTGGGCTAAGAAGTTTAAAGACGAGTGAAGAGTTAGGGTGGGGAGGATTAGTTTACCGTTATGATATCTTAAAAACAATGACGGGTGATAATATTCAGTTCCCTAGCGGAAATGATGAGCCGACAACCATTGAAGACTGGGATTATATGCTTCCATTATTCAAGCAGTACTTTGAAGCAGCTGGATTGCCGGAATATGCACCATTAATACTTCCTGCAGATGGTTATTTCCCATCGGATGACTTAATCAGCACCTATGGTACATGTATGACATATTATCAAGATAATGGCACGGTGAAGTATGGACCAATACAGGATGGCTTTTATAAGTATCTGCAGAAGATGAATGAATGGTATGAGAAAGGATATATCTATAAAGATTTTGCAAGTAGAACAACGGATATGTTCTATTTGCCAAATACCTCCTTAACCTACGGCGGAGCAGTTGGTATATGGTATGGTTTAATTTCTCAGGTGGGTGATGTAATGTCAATGCCTGATTACGGTTTAATAGTTGATGTTCGTGGTCTTAAGAATCCAGTCGATTCAGCAAGTGGGATTACAAGTGCACCGAATCATATGTATAATAATAGATACGGCGATGTAGTGAGTTTTGCGATTACAACATCCTGTGAGGATGTAGAAAGACTCTTAGCAACATTAGATTACTTGTATTCAGAGGAAGGTTCTTACCTGAGGACTTTTGGTCTGACAAAAGAGCAAGGTGCTGATAAGAATGAAATCATGGTAAATAATTCATTACAAGATGGATCGTATACCCTTAGTGAGGATGGCACAGTCAACTTTAATAGCAATTTTACCTTTATGGGTGGAACTGTTAAGAACATAAACGATTTAGCATTAAACCGTCTACCAGGTTTAGCTAATACGGAGTATCAGTCAATAACTTATACAAAAGAAGCAAAGGCTGCGAGTGATTTATGGAAAGCATATCAGGAAGATAGCCATAATTTACCTGTAGGGCTTACCAGAACAGCAGATGAGGATAATACCTATTCTATCAATCAATCAAATATAGATGATTATGTAAATTCTATGGTTCTTAAATTTATCTTGGGATCAGAAGAATTAAACGAAACATCATGGAATAACTTTAAAGATCAGATTAAAGGTTATGGGGTAGATGAGAATATAGCAATTGTACAAGCTTCATATGAACGTTATCTCAATAGATAATATTTAAAGAAAGAAAGAGATGTTAAGGATTATTAATAACATCTCTTTTATTCTTTGTGCTGCTAAATTTTCGTTCTTTTTTAAATTCCAACAAATATTGTAACTTTGATGCTTGATACTTTTATAATTAGAATTACAATATAAATATAAGGTTCCAACATGAGGTGGAATTTTCCGTTTGATTAGAATATACTAATCAAACGGAAAGAAACAGAAAGGATGAGATTAGTATGCTCAAAAACCGTATGAGGAAAAAGGAGTTAGATGTAGAAATGAAAGAAAGAATGCCACTGGTGGAAAGGGCTAT
>JBKEBP010000088.1:0-15667 GCA_047973235.1 Suipraeoptans sp.
ACATTAGCTAAAATAGATTGATGTGGTATCAGATTATAACTTTGGAAAACAAACCCTATTCTATTGTTTCTATAGGTATCCCAATTGGATGATTTGTATTTTTTGGTTGAGATACCGTCGATTTCCAGGTCACCGGATTCATAGTGGTCAAGACCACCAATTATATTCAACATAGTTGTTTTGCCTGAGCCTGACGGACCCAAAATGGCAGCAAACTCATTATCTCTAAAGGATAACGAAACACCATCGAGAGCTGTTTGAACAAAATCAAAGGTTTTGTACGACTTTCTTATATCGGTTAATCTAAGCATTGTATTGCCTTTCTTTAGAATTAATGTTTGATTTATATCGATTCAATATTGTACTACACGAGTAGTACAGTTAAAATTCAACAACTTAATCTATAATTTAACATATATTTGTGAAAAATGTTTGAAAAGAAAGGCATAAATAGTATAGACACAAGATGTTTATTTTTGTAAAATAAGATAAAGACGATACTGAACAGTAGTAAAACCAAAATAAATGAGAAAAATATAACAAGGGCGCTGGGTGCGTCTCTTTTAATATATATTACTTTGATGACATTTGGAACTTGAGAGGGATTACAAATATGAAAAAGTACAAGAAATTATCAGAAATTACTCGGGGAATTAAAAAAGCAGATTTATGTTTAAAGAATGCGAGGATAATTAATGTCTTTACGGAGGAAATAATTACCGGTGATATTGCAATAAAGGACGGTACTATTGTTGGTATCGGACAATATGATGGTAAAGAAAATATAGACTTATGTGGGAGATATGTATCTCCGGGATTCATAGATGCGCATCTTCATCTTGAATCAACACTTGTAACACCACCGGAACTTGTCCATACGGCAGCAGTGTCAGGAACAACTACATTTATTGTGGATCCCCATGAAACAGCGAATGTCGCCGGTCTTGCAGGTGTAGACTACATATTAGAACAAACGGAAAATGTTTATGGTAATGTCTTTGTTATGATGCCGTCCTGTGTTCCGGCAACAGATATAGATGATAATGGAGCTATTATAGATGCAAGATTGATGAAGCCATATCTTGAGCATCCAAGAGTGCTTGGACTTGGTGAAGTTATGGATTGCTATAAGGTTGTTACCGGAGATTCGCAAATGCATAAAAAGCTGGAATTATTTGCGAATATGCCAATTGATGGGCATGCTCCGGGATTATCTGATAAAGACCTGTCGGCCTATGTGATGGCGGGTATTATGACGGATCATGAATGTACAACTTACGAGTACGCAATGAAACAAAGGCGACTTGGGATGACGGTTCATATTAGAGAAGGGTCAGCTGCCAAAAATTTGGATGCTATTGTTAGTGGGATTATTAAGAATAGATCAAGTATAGATGGGTTCTGCTTCTGCACGGATGATAAGCACATTGAAGATATTAAGAGAGAGGGCCACATAAGTTATAATGTACGCCGTTCAATAGAGCTGGGTATGAATCCTGTTTCGGCAATTAAGATGGCGACTCTAAACCCTGCTATATGTTACGGGCTAAAGCATCTGGGAGCAATAGCACCTGGGTATGAAGCTAGCTTGATTATATATGACAATATAGAGAAAGTAGAAATCAATTCGGTTTATTATAAAGGAACTCAAGTTATAGAGGAAGAGGAACAGGAGATAAAAGAGTGCCCTAAAGAGTTAAAAGATACTATTCATGTACAAGATTTTAATATAGAAAAACTGCAATTAGAAATACAAGACTGTTATCATGTAATAACTATTCATGATGGAGAAATAATAACAACAGATGAGACACTAAATATTGAAGATGGAAAAACTTGGAAAGATTATGACTATATTCGTAAGATAGCGGTTATTGAGCGTCATAAGAATAGCGGAAAAGTTGGTGTGGGTTTCATACGAGGGTTTGATATTAGTGATGGTGCAATAGCATCAAGTGTTTCGCATGATTCACATAATATAATTGCGGTGGGCAGCAGTGATTCTGACATAGAATTAGCGGTTAATGAACTTATCCGAGTAGGTGGCGGATACACAATAGTAAAAGATGGAAAAGTATATGAAACGCTTGAGCTGCCTATCATGGGAATTATGACAGATGCCGGTGCTGATAATGTAAATATAAAACTTGAACGGATGATTAAAAAGGCACAAGAGATGGGGGTCTCAAAAGGTATAGATCCGTTTATAACATTATCATTCATGGCACTTCCGGTCATACCTGAAATAAGGATAACTCCAAGAGGGGTTTATCTGGCAAATGAGAGGAAATTCGTATAAGTTAAACACTCTTACGTTTTATAAGGGTAGTAAGAACTTCAGTCTTAACAGGCGGCAGTGAAGAGTCTTTGAGCAACAAAAGAAGACGTTCAACTGCCGCTTTTCCTATGTATTCTTTTGGAACATGAATTGTTGTAATGGTCGGTTCTATCATGCTGCTTATAGGAAGATTGTCAAACCCTACTATAGCAATATCCTTAGGTACTTTATATCCGTTTTCCTTGAGAGCCTTTAGAGCTCCGGCAGCAATCAAGTCATTATCAGCGAAATAGCAGTCAGCCAATTTGTCTCCCCGTTTAATAATTTCCAACATGTCGGCATATGCGCCTTCCATACTAGGTGATAATTCATGAACTATGCTGCCTTGTGAGGCCATTCCAAAAGAACGAACAGCTTTATAAAATCCCGAAGAACGTTCTCCGAAATTACTGATAAAATATGAAGATTTTAGATATCCCGGTTGAGTACCTCTCTTGCGAATAAGATAACTGGCGGCTTGATAAGCACCCTGTACATTATTTATTATTACACTGTTGCATGCAACAGTTTCAAAATATGCATCAAGTAAAACAATCGGTATAGGCATGTTAAGGAATAACCTTAGATCATCGGCCGCCATTTCTGTGCCCAACAATATGATACCTATACAGTCAGAAAATTGTATATCCTCGATTTGCTTAGAAATTGTTTCTTCATCTTCATCTTCGTACACGTAACTTATCTTTAGTTTGCAGTCACGGTTTTTGCACTCTAAAGATACTCCTTCTGACACTTGAGAAAAGAATGGGGTATCTGTGACAATGGTTCCATGGTTTTTGTAAATTACGAAGTATATTGAGCCGGATATGGTGTGCTTATTTGATATTTTTGAAAAGTCATAGCCATATTTAAGTGCAGCATCCATAACCAAATTCCTTGTATCAGTACTAACTCCGGGCTTATTATTTAGTGCCATCGAAACAGCAGCAGCAGATATACTTAATTTTTTTGCTAACTCTTTTGCAGTAATACTCATAAGGTTAGTATCCTTTCAATGAAAATAATATAAAATAACGTTATTATATACGATAATTAATTATGTTAAGTATGAACTATTAATCGAAAATTTGCAATAATTAAGTAAATAATTAAGTTAATTATGCTTAATCGAATAATGTAATTAAGTTGGTTCGCGCATATAATACAGATATAACAATAATACATTTGCATATGAAAGGGGCTTTTTTATGAAGAAAATGAAACTGGGATTTGCACCTACAAGGAGAAGTATATTTAGTGCACCGGATGCTATTAAGTACAGAGGATTAACGGCTGATAGGTTAACGGAACTCGGAATAGATTTTGTGGATATTGAAGATATTAATGAAGAAGGATTATTATATGATGACTCACATGTAGACAAGATAGTCACAAAGTTTAAAGCAGCCGGAGTCGATGGGCTTATGCTTCCTCATTGTAATTTTGGAACGGAGTACCTATGTGCAAGACTTGCTAAGAAGCTCGGAGTACCGGTTCTTTTATGGGGACCATTGGATGAAAGACCGGAAGCAAATGGTGAAAGACTACGTGATACGCAGTGTGGTCTATTTGCTACAGGAAAGGTTCTAAGAAGATTTCAAGTTCCATTTACTTACTTAACCAATTGCCGTCTAAGTGACCCGGTATTTGAAAGAGGAGTTAGAGATTTTCTGGCAGTATGTAATGTAGTTAAGACATTTAATAATACACGGATATTGCAGATTTCAACAAGACCATTTGATTTCTGGACAACGATGTGTAACGAAGGCGAACTACTGGAAAAATTCAATATACAACTTTCACCTATTCCTATGACTGAGTTAACACAGAAAGTTAAGGAAGTTAAGCAAGAAGGATCAAAAGTAAAAGATGTGATTGCTTATATTGAAAGAGAAATGATAATCGAAATTAAAGAAAATGAAGTGGAAAATGTTGCTGCTTTAGCAGTAGCTATGGAAGAGCTCAAGGATAAGTATGGATGTCAGGCGATAGCGATTCAGTGTTGGAATGCATTGCAAACCGAATTAGGAATTATGCCTTGTGCGGCAAATGCAATACTAAATGACAAAGGAGTGCCGGTAGTCTGTGAAACAGATATACATGGAGCGATAACAGCACTTATGGTAGAAGCGGCAGGAATGGACGAAACAAGAGGATTCTTTGCGGATTGGACTATACGCCATCCGGATATTGAAAATGGAGAATTACTGCAGCACTGTGGACCATGGCCGATTTCTATTGCCAAAGAAAAGCCGAGACTAACATATCCATTAGCGTTTGATCATCCGGGTAGCCTTACAGCAGAAGCAAAACATGGTGATGTAACACTTTGTAGATTTGATGGTGATAACGGAGAATACTCCATTCTTTTAGGACATGCAAAAGGTGTTGACGGACCAAAAGGAATGGGAACGTATCTATGGGTAGAGGTAGAGAATATTAAGAGATTGGAAGCTAAGATAGTTGAAGGACCTTATATACACCATTGTGTCGGAATTCATAAAGATATAGTTCCAATACTATTTGAAGCTTGTAAATATATAGGTGTAACACCTGATTTATATGATCCTATTGAAGAAGATGTAAAAGCATATTTGAGAGGAGAATGAAGCATGACAGACTTAAAAAAATTAGCTTATAAGCTAAGAGAAGACACAATCGATATTATAGTTGCAGGCAAAGGCGGACACATCGGTGGTGATATGAGTGAGATGGAAATTTTAGTTGAGCTTTACTTCACTCAGATGAATATAAGTCCGGAAAATATGGATGATCCTAATCGAGATTTATTTGTTTTAAGTAAGGGCCATTCTATGGAAGGATTTTACGCTGTGTTATGTGAGAAAGGATTTCTGGATAAGAGTGATATATTGGAAAAATTCAATAAGTTAGGTTCTCAATATATAGGTCATCCAAATAATAAATTGCCGGGTATAGAGATGAATTCGGGGTCTCTGGGTCATGGATTACCTGTAAGTGTTGGCATGGCACTTGCAAGTAAGATGGATAATAAGAGTAATAGAATTTATACGGTTATGGGAGACGGCGAATTGGCAGAAGGTTCAGTTTGGGAAGGCGCTATGGCGGCAAGGCAATATAAGCTTGATAATCTTTGTGCAGTAGTAGACAGAAATCGCCTTCAGATTTCAGGAAATACAGAAGATGTTATGGGACATGATGATTTACATGAACGATTTAGAAGCTTTGGCTGGCATGTAATAGACATTTCAGATGGGAATAGTATAGAAGAGCTTCATATTGGATTTGAAGAAGCTAAGACGGTTAAAGGTAAACCAACAGTATTAATAGCAAATACTGTAAAGGGTAAAGGATCTTCGGTAATGGCAAATAAAGCAAACTGGCATCATAAAGTACCAAGCGAAGATGAATACAAGACTATTATGGCAGACTTAGATAAAGCCGGAAAGGAGCTCTAATAATGAATAAAGTACCTAACAAACAAGTAATTTGTGAAGTGTTGATGGAAGCAGCAAAAACAGATAAAGATATTGTAGCTCTTTGCAGTGATTCAAGGGGAAGTGCATCATTTACACCATTTGCAGACACATATCCGGAGCAATTTGTAGAAACAGGTATTGCTGAGCAAAACCTTGTTAGTATATCCGCAGGACTTGCAAAATGTGGCAAAAAATCATATGCAGTATCTCCAGCGTGTTTCTTATCAACCAGAAGTTATGAGCAATGTAAAGTAGATGTTGCATATTCAAATACGAATGTTAAGCTCCTAGGTATAAGTGGCGGGGTGAGTTATGGAGCACTGGGTATGAGTCATCATTCAGCACAAGATATAGCAGCTCTTAGTGCAATCCCAAATATGCGAGTATATTTACCAAGTGATAGATTTCAAAGTAAAAAATTAGCTGAGGCTTTGTTAAAAGACAATAAGCCGGCATACATAAGGGTTGGAAGAAATGCAGTGCCGGATGTTTACGAAGAGGGTAATGTACCATTTGAAATGGATAAAGCAACCACCATCTGTGAAGGTAACGATATTACAATAGTAGCATGCGGAGAAATGGTTAAACCTGCAGTTGATGCAGCTGAACTATTAAAAGAGAAGGGTATTAAAACTACTGTCATTGATATGTATTGCGTGAAACCACTAGATAAAGAATCCATTATAAAAGCAGCAAAAGGTACGAGAGCAGTAATTACCGTTGAAGAGCATTCACCATTTGGAGGACTTGGTTCAATGGTAAGTCAGGTAGTGGCAGCTAATTGTCCAAAGAAAGTTATAAATTTAAGTTTACCTGATGAACCTGTTATTACGGGAACATCAAAGGAAGTATTTGACTATTATGGTTTAAATGCAGAAGGAATAACAGCAAAAGCGATGGAGTTATTAGATGAGTGAGAAATATATAATTAGTATTGATCAAAGCACGCAAGGAACTAAAGCATTGCTATTTGACGATAAGGGCAGCCTTTTAAAACGCGTTGATAAGTCACACAAACAAATTGTTAATGATAAAGGGTGGGTTTCTCATGATCCTGTGGAAATATATCATAATACAATTGAAGTGGTGGTGGCACTTGTAACTGAAAGTGGTATTGATAGAGACAAGGTATCAGCAATAGGAATCAGTAATCAGAGAGAGACTTCGGTGGCGTGGAACCGTAAAACAGGTGAACCTATTGATAATGCAATAGTATGGCAGTGTGCAAGAGCAGTTGATATTTCAGAGAGAATAGAAAGCGCCGGAAATGCAGAATTAATCAGAGAGCGTACAGGACTTAGACTATCACCATATTTTCCGGCAGCTAAGATTGCTTGGTTTCTTGAAAATGTGAGTGGAGCACGTGAACTTTCAAATGAAGGAAATCTATGTCATGGAACAGTAGATAGCTGGCTATTATTTAAATTAACAGATGGTGGAGTCTACAAAACAGACTATTCAAACGCATCTAGGACTCAGCTATTTAATATTTTTGAACTTAAGTGGGATGAAGAAATTTGTAAAATATTTGGAATCAGTTCTAAAAACATGCCTGAGGTTTGCGACTCAAACAGCTTATTTGGAGAAACTGATTTTGATGGATTTTTTAATAATCCTGTTCCTATTCATGGCGTTTTAGGTGATTCGCATGGGGCGTTATTTGCACAAGGATGCTTAAAACCCGGTATGATAAAATCAACTTATGGCACAGGATCATCAATTATGATGAATATAGGCAAAACACCAACGCTTAGCAGTCATGGAGTGGTAACATCATTAGCATGGGGGATGTCAGGAGAAGTCAACTATGTTCTTGAGGGCAATATCAATTATACCGGTGCAGTGATAAGCTGGCTAAAAAATGATGTGAACTTAATAGAAAGTGCCGGTGAGAGTGAAGAATTATGTAATAAAGCAATTAAAGATGATGAACTATATTTAATACCCGCATTTACCGGGCTAGGTGCTCCTTACTGGGTTAGTAATTCAAGGGGGATTCTAAGTGGCATTAGTCGAACAACAGGAAAAGCGGAAATAGTAAGAGCAGGAGTAGAATGTATCGCATATCAGATAACAGATGTAATTAAAGCAATGTCAGCTGATTCAGGAATAGAAGTGACTGAACTCCGCGTTGATGGAGGACCTACAAGAAATCAATATCTAATGCAGTTTCAAAGTGATATTACAGGAGCAGATGTACTCGTACCAAATGCTGAAGAACTCTCCGGAATAGGAGCGGCATATAGTGCCGGAATTGGTATAGGATTATATAATATGAATGTTATCGAAGGTATAAAAAGAACTAAGTATTATCCTAAGATGGAAGAAGAGTTAAAGGATAGAAAATATGAAGGTTGGAAAAGTGCTGTTGGGATGATACTGTAAATAACAAATACTTTGCATGATTAGTAATTATGTAGGGGCTGTCGGGAAATAGGGCGGATTCCAAAATAGGGAGATGATAACTCGTTTTCGAGTTATCATCTCCCTAAAACTTTATAATATGATATTAAAATCAAAATAACAGGGTAGTGTTTTGAAATAATCTTGACGCAACATGAGTAGGGGTGCTAACCTAGAACTTGGAAGGGATGGATTAGGCAATGAGTAAAAGTAAGGGGCATATAGCAGCAATATTTACGATAATTATTTGGGGAACAACATTTATCTTTACGAAAGTCTTATTACAAGTGTTTTCTCCAATTGAAATACAGTTCTTAAGATATACAATAGGTTTTATAGTACTTCTGATTTGCTATCCAAAGAGGCTTAAGGTGAGCGATGCTAAGAAGGAAATGCTGTTTGCAGCAGCCGGGCTTAGTGGAATAACACTTTATCAGCTACTTGAAAATACGGCGCTTACGATGACTACGGCAAGTAATGTTGGAATTATCATTACAATAGCACCGTTTTTTACATCGATTCTTTCTATGATTTTTCTAAAAACAAAGCGCCCGGGCGTGCAGTTTTATTTGGGCTTTGTTGTTGCTATCATAGGAGTCGCATTAATCAGTTATAACGGCAGCAGTTCGCTTGAAATAAATCCTGTGGGAGATTTACTTGCGGTTTTTTGTGCCATTGCATGGGCTTTTTATTCAATCCTGCTGAAGAAAATCGAAGCATTTGGATATAATACAATCCAGACGACACGCCGGATATTTATGTATGGAATATTATTTATAGTTCCTATTATGTTTGTACTTGGTTTTGATTTTAATTTGAATAAATTTATGTCACCGGTGAATGTCGGGAGCATTTTATTTCTCGGAGTATTTACATCAGCGATATGTTTTGTAACGTGGAGCAAAGCAGTGAAGCTACTTGGAGAAATCAAATCCAGTGCATACATATACTTGATACCGGTTGTCACTGTGGCAACATCAGTAATTGTACTAAAAGAAGCACTAACACCTATACTAATTGTAGGTGCGGGACTAACGCTTATGGGATTGTTGCTATCGCAGGGAGGTAGAAGTGAGAAAAAGGATTTTTGAAATAATACAAATTGGTAAGGAAAAAGACTGGTTAAGCAAGGCCTTTGACTTCACAGTCGTTATACTGATAATTATAAATATTGTGCTATCTGTTTGCTTTACATTTGACGAACTTAACGAATATAGAAGTATATTTACTGTAATTGAAGGGGTAACAGTATTCCTATTTATAATTGAATTTGTACTCAGGCTTTGGACGGCCGATTATCTTTATGACGCGGGACGCATTAAGTCAGCACTTAGATATATTGTATCTTTTAACGGAATAGTGGAATTACTGTCTATAGTTCCATTTTTCATGCCACTCCTTTTCCCGAAAGGGCTGGTTGTATTTAGAATGTTCAGGGTCGCAAGAATACTGAGGTTATTCCAGGCCAATACCTATTCTGATTCTCTTTCTACAATTATGATTGTGGTAAAGCGAAAGAAGAGCCAACTATTATCATCTATAATGATCATTGTTGTGCTTATGATTATGTCATCACTCGTTATGTACGGCTTTGAACATGAGGCACAGCCTGAAGTTTTTAAAAATGCATTCTCGGGAATATGGTGGTCAACCTCGACTCTTCTAACTGTTGGATACGGCGATATATATCCGGTTACATTCATGGGACAATTTGCAAGTATATTAATTACTTTTCTTGGTGTTGGTATGGTGGCTATTCCGACCGGTATATTATCAGCCGGATTTACGGAATACACGAGAGAACAAAGGGTGGCAGAAGAACAAAAAGAACATAAAAGTAAGAATTATTGTCCGTACTGCGGTGAGAAAATATCCGAAGAAGATATAGTAAATTAAAGAGTAAAAAAGAGGACGTATATATGAAGATAATGATAGTTGAAGATGAGAAAAATATTAGAACGGAGCTTTCTCTTTTGCTAAGATCCGCATCATATGAAGTGATTGCCATAGATGAGTTTAAGGATGTGACGGGACAAGTCAGAGAGGTTTTGCCGGACCTTGTGTTATTAGATGTTAAACTGCCGGGGACAACAGGCTGGGAGATTTGTGAGCGTATTAGAGAGAGTATGAATGTTCCGATTATATTTTTAACTAGTGACGATGAGGTTAGTTCGGAGATTAATGGGATGCTTCTCGGAGCAGATGATTATATTAGTAAACCGTATCATCCATCTCTTTTGCTTGCTAGAATAGCAGCTGTCTTAAAGCGAAGTGAAGGTAATCAAGATGAGTATATATATGAGCACAAGGGTGTTTCGCTTGATATTCGAACATATAAGCTCACATATAATAGCAATCAGGTTGAAGTGACGAAAAATGAATGTAAATTGCTAACGTATATGATGACCCATAAAGACATAGTGATGCCTCGTTTGGATATAGTTGAATATCTATGGGATAATGGAGTATTTATAGATGATAATGCACTTAGTGTGACTGTCACCAGACTTAGGAATAAGCTTGAAGAAATTGGAGCGGCGAATTTTATAGAGACTAAAAGAGGTGTGGGGTATCGTATATGACTATAGGCAGATACTTAAGGGACAAGATACTAATTATTATTTTAAATATATTATGTGCATTTTTTTTGAGCATATATCTTTTGGTTGTTGGAAACACACATGTAACGATAGCACTGATTTTAGTAGTATGGACAGCGGTTGTATTGCTTGTTATTTTGGTGGATTATCTAAGACAAAGCAGATATTTCGGGGAGATTAACTCACTGATGGATAGCTTGGATCAGCCGTATTTAATCCAGGAACTAATGAGACCCACAGGCAGACTTAATGACGCATTATATCATGACATACTGTATAAGTCTAACAAGGCGGTAATAGAGCAGATAAATCAGCTTAGAGGCGAACAAAAAGAATATAGAGAATTTATCGAAAGCTGGATACATGAAGTTAAGCTTCCTATTACAGGAATGAGACTTGCGTGTCACAATATTAAAAGTGACGAAGGAAAGCGACTTGAAATATATTTAAGTGAAATGGATCATATTGTGGAACAAGCACTTTTCTACGCTAGAAGTGAAGCTGTATATAAAGATTTCCAGATAAGAGAAATAAATCTTGAGGAATTGATTACAAGCATTTTATCGAAGAACAAGTATTTGTTAATACAAAATCAGATGAATGCCAACGTGTTAATGGCTGATAGCATAGTATACTCCGATAAGAAATGGATAGAGTATATAATAACACAGATTATTATTAATGCTGTGAAGTATAAATGTGAGACGGGTAGTGAAATCACATTTGATACAAGCTGGGATGCAAATAATACAAAACTTATCATTAGTGACAATGGAATCGGTATTAAAGAGGATGAGTTACCTCAAATATTTAATAAGGGCTTCACCGGAACAAACGGAAGAACTCGTGAGCACTCAACAGGAATAGGATTATATTTATGCAAGAAGCTGTGTAATAAACTTGATGTGGGTATCAATTGTGAATCTGTTGAAGGGAAGTATACCCGAATAGTGCTAATATTTGGAAACAATACTTATCTTACAAAAATGTAATCTAAAAGAAGGGTAATTACATACAAAACTGATTTATAAGAATGTAAAATTGCCTTATCAAACAAAGGAAGGTAAAGACATGAATAGATTACTATATGTAGATAAGGTAGAGAAGTACTACGGTAAGAAAAATAATATTACCAAAGCGTTAAACGGAGTAGAGTTTGAAGTATATGAAGAAGATTTTACAGGCATAATGGGAGCCTCTGGTTCGGGGAAATCAACACTACTTAATGTATTATCAACCATAGATAATACCACAGCGGGACATATATATTACGGTGATATTGATATAACAACTCTAAAAGAAGAGCAGCTGGCACAGTTTAGAAAGGAAACTTTGGGATTTGTTTTCCAGGATTTCAATTTGCTTGATACTCTTACAATTGAGGAAAATATTACTTTAGCGCTTACGCTGCAGAATAAAAATAAAAAAGAAGTGGTTAGTAAAACAGAGCAAACCATGAAACGCCTTGGCCTATATGAGATACGAACGAAATTTCCGTATGAGGTGTCAGGGGGACAAAAGCAGCGCTGTGCATGTGCCAGAGCGGTAGTCAATAATCCTAAGATTATAATGGCTGATGAACCAACAGGTGCACTTGATTCAAAGTCAGCACAGACGCTTATGGAAACCTTCACAACATTAAACGAAGTACTTGGTTCAACTATACTTCTTGTTACACATGATGCTTTTTCAGCGAGTTATTGCAAGCGTATACTCTTCTTAAAAGATGGTGAGATATTTCATGAGCTGATTCGCGGGAATAAGACAAGACGTGAATTCTTAAATCAAATACTCGATGTGCTTTCTATTACGGGAGGAGGCACGGACGATGCTAAGTAAACTTACACTAAGAAATGTAAAACGCTCTTTTAGGGACTATTTGATATATATAGTTACAATGTCTATTATTTCAGCGCTAATGTTCGCATTTCACGGAATGATGCTTTCAAAAGATATGAAAGCAGTATATGATGAGATATCATTCTTTATTGCACTTGTTTGCATGGCGACTTTTTTCATAATGATAATTGTTATATGGTTGGTTCATTATATGGTTAACTTCATGCTCGAACGAAGAAGCCGTGAGTTTGGGACGTATTTACTGCTTGGAATGAAGAAAAAGCAGATTATAAAGGTGTTTCGTAGAGAAAACATATTGCTCGGATTCATATCATTATTAATCGGAATTATTCCCGGATTTATATTTCAGAAATTATTTGTAAATGCATTTTACGCTATTCTGGGTCTTCCATATGAGATTTCAGCGGAATTTAGCATATGGGGTATTATTATAACAGTAGGTATTTTAATCCTGTCTTATGTTATTGCATTAATAAGAGTTAAAAGAAGAATCAAAAAAATGCAGATTCGCGACCTCATATATATGGATAAACAAAATGAAGAAGCAGGACACGAGAAAAGAACTTGGAAGAAGATATTTGTTTTCATCTCAGTTATATATATAGTGTTTTTCAATATTATGGTACTCACCGCTCAAGTAAGTATAAACTCAGTATGGCCTTTAGTTCTGGGATTAGTTATTGCAATTTACATGCTATATATCGGGTTATCCGCATTTTTTACAAGCTATATAGAAAAGAAGAAATCAGGTGTTTATAAAGGGGCAAATCTCTTCGTGATGAGACAATTGTCTTCGAAAATGAAGAGCATGCGTTTTACAATGGGGACACTTACTATATTATTCACAGTCGTGGTATTCTCATGGATGGCAGTTACTATGTTTGCTGATTATCAAAGCAAGGCTTTGGAAGCACAGCTGCCATTTGACATAATGGTATTTAGTGAAAAAAGCGATGAAACCTTTGAAGACCAAATAAACGTTATAAATTCAGAGACTGATGTAAAGGACATGCACACATATCGAATATACGAAAATGGAACAAGCCCTGTTAATGATTTTCTGTACGAAAACCGTGACGGAACCTATCATAATGATATATTTATCGACGGGAAGAGGGGCGATAGCAGTTATTTCGGATATGATACTTATATGAGTCTAAGTGATTATAATTATATAAGAAACATGATTGGATTAGAGAGTGTATCACTTGACTCGGGAGACTATATATTACACGGAACCGAACGAATAAAGAACGAACTTGCTAGAATTCCAAGTGAAGCAGATATTGTAGTAGGAGATACGGCTCTTACATGTCAGGAGATAAGAACAGAGCCACTGGAACAAGATGGTATGAATGGTGCTGATTATGTCATAGTAGTTTCCGATCAGATGATAAATCAAATGAATCCGTATTTTTCACTTTTGGCAGCAGATGTTAATGGTGGAGTACCTGCTGATTTACAAGAGAATTTAAAAGCATATGAGAATTACTTTGACGAAAAGAACTACGAAATGCTGTTTAATATTGAAATGGGAAGAGGCAGTTCACAGGTACTTAACTGGTCAGATACGGTGCTTGTCAAAGAAAATGTCATAGTAGAGGCCAAATTTGTAGTTACAGCACTCTGCTTTATACTGGCATATCTTGGAATAGTTTTCATATGTACAGCTATGACGATACTGGCAGTACAACAATTAAGCGATGCATCTAAATACAGTTTCAGGTATCGCATATTAAAGCAACTGGGAGAAAGCAAGAAGAAAATCAGAAAAATAATTATGAAGCAACTGGCTGTATATTATATGTGCCCATTTGTAATAACAATGATGATAAGTGTATTTATGGGTATGTTTTTCAGTGAACGGTTAGTATATTATACAGGAACTCATGCGGCAGTGTTTCAATACTTTCTATATAGTGTCCTGATTTTTCTGGTAATATATGTGGCATATTTCATGGTAAGCTATATAGGTTTTGTAAGAAACTGTGGATGTGATGAGTGATTATGAAAAAAATCAAATGAAAAGAGGTGGAACTAATGAGTGAAAACATTAAACGCTGTGCGTGGGCAGGTAATGACGAACTTTATTGTAAATATCATGATGAGGAGTGGGGAGTACCAACGCATGATGATCAAATGCTATTTGAAATGCTAATACTAGAGGGTGCACAGGCCGGCCTTAACTGGATTACAGTACTAAGGAAAAGAGAGAACTATAGGAAAGCCTTTGATAACTTTGATATCGATAAAGTCCTAAAATATGATGAAACCAAAATAGAAGAACTTTTACAAAATCCGGGTATTATTCGTAATAAACTAAAAGTTAATTCTGTAGTAACTAATGCGAAAGCATTTATTGAAGTACAAAAGGAGTTTGGAAGTTTTGATAGCTATATATGGTCATATGTGGATGGCAAGACGATAGTTAATTCATGGAAGGATATATACGATGTTCCGGCTAAGACGGACATATCTGATGCAATTAGCAAGGATATGAAGAAAAGAGGATTTAAGTTTGTCGGCTCAACTATAATATATGCATATATGCAGTCAATAGGGATGGTAAATGACCATACTTTAGATTGCTTTTGCAGAAGGGAATCATAAGTGAAAGTGCTAATTGATGCGGACGCATGTCCGGTGGTTAAGATAGCCGAAAATATAGCAAAGGAAAAAGATGTAAAAGTCATTATGCTATGTGATTCAAATCACGTTATTACATCTGATTACAGTGAAGTTCGTACTATAGAAGCAGGAATAGACTCGGTAGATTTTGCACTGGTTGGTATATGCGACTCCGGTGATATAGTTGTGACGCAAGATTATGGTGTGGCAGCGATGGCTCTTGGGAAAGGAGCAAAGGCTATTCATCAGAGTGGGATGATATATACAGATGAAAATATAGAAAGACTTCTTATGGAAAGACATCTATCAGGGAAAGCTAGACGAGGTAAAGGAAAGCATCATGTTAAAGGCCCAAGAAAAAGGACGAAGGAAGACGATGAAGCTTTTGAGAGAGCGTTTAG
>JBKEBP010000120.1:0-5447 GCA_047973235.1 Suipraeoptans sp.
ATTGTTAATGGTTATTCCGGTGCATTTTTTAAATAAATGGCATAGATAATGCTTATCGACATTTACTTGCGAAGCCAGATTATCAAGACGTAAATCAGCAGTGATATTTTCCCCTATATAAGTCAAAAGTGAAGAAACCAAAGGATTTATATTTTTAGGATAATTATCTTCCGGGGTGGGATCTTCTAAAAATATTTCAGCTATATACGCAAGAATTTCAAGAAAACATATCTGCTTTTTCAGGTCATAGCCAAAACTATTCTCATCGAGTGATTCATATTTTTTAAACATCTCCAGCAAATGTTCAAGAGTTTCAGGAGGCAGCGATAGTTTAGCGGCATTACTGCCGGTTTTACTACGGACATAGTGCATTAGGTCTGCTTGAGCGGTACAAAAAGGTTGAACAAATAACGGTTTGTACTCTAGTACATACCGTTCATAGCAGATGTCCTCCTGCCTGATAACTCGATGAATATCGAGACTGTTTACGACAAATAAATCGCCTTTTTCCATACTGTAAAAAGTATCGTTTAACAAGAAAAATTTACCGCCGGAGATAGTGAGATAGATTTCAATAAAATCATGACAGTGTAAATCAGTTGTGTAATATGAATCATTGAGAAGATGAAAAAAATTATACTTATTACTCGAATATTGTTTTTCATAATGAACTGGCATTACGTACTCCTTTTCGTAGCTTTGCTGTGTATAATGAGTGCAGTTCTGATTGTGCATAAGGATTTTTCTTTCTTAGACAATTTTATAATAACACAATATATGTAAAAAACAAGGGTATAATGAGCAATATATGATAAATGTTATATGCTATAATCAGTTTATAATCAAGTAGATGGTATAAGACCAAAAAGATAATGGAAATTTACAAATAAGGAGGTGTACTTTGATTTCAGAACGTATCAAAAAAATGAAAGCAAAACAAAAAGATACCATACCCACATTCAGCGCCGAAAGAGCGCGTTTGGCAACGGAAGCATATGAGAAGTTCGGGGGAGAACCCAATGTCCTACTCAAAGCAAAGATGCTTGACTATATCATCGAGAACATGACGGTTTACATAGAAGATGGTGAACTGATTGCTGGTAATTACACAGATCGTCCCAGATGCGCACCGATTTTTCCTGAGTTTGCATCTCAGTGGATTATTGACGAGATTGATACATTTACCACCAGAACAATTGACCGCATGGTTGCAGATGATGAAACGAAGCATGAAGTAATTGATATTCTCAAAAAATGGGAAGGCAAATCTTTTGACGAAGTAACCGCTGAAGTATGCTCACAAGATGCATTGGATGCGATGAACTCAGGTATTCTGACAATCGGCGGTATGGATACCAGTACCGGCCATATTCTTCCTGACTATTTCCGTCTATTTGACGGTGGTCTGAAAAAAGTCATTGAACAATGCCGTGATCTGATTCAAAATACTACTGTTAACTGCAAGGCAGCACAGGAAAAAGTGGATTACTGGAATGCTACGATTATTTCTTGTAACGCAGCAATCAAGTATGCCCGTCGTTTTTCAAAACTGGCGGCAGAGATGGCGGAAAAGGAAAGCGATACGGAACGTAAAAAAGAGCTGGAAATGATGAGCAAAAACTGCAGCAATGTTCCAGAGAATGGTCCGACCAATTTTTGGGAGGCGATTCAGTTTGTTTGGGTAGTTCATATTGCTATTTGGATTGAAAGCAATGGTCATTCGAACTCCTTTGCATCCTTTGACCGATTGATTAATCCTCTTTATATGGCTGATTTAGAAGCAGGGACCATTACGGATCGGCTTGCGCTTGATATCTTGGAGACCCTTTTCCTTAAGCTGACCGACATCCTTAAACTGCGACCGGCATTCTTTAGCGAAAGTTGGGCCGGTTACCCGATTTGGCAGAACATGACCATCGGAGGGATTGGACCTGACGGCAGAGACGGGTGTTGCGAATCCACCATGTTGATGCTCAATGCAAATGAAGAGGTGCAGACCTCACAGCCGACTATGTCCCTGAGATATCACCGGCAAATGTCTGAAGAAGTATTTGAAAAAGCGTTAACGATGATTCAGAATGGTCTGGCAACGCCGTCATTCTTCAATGATGATCTATGTATACCGTTGATTCTTGCGAAAAGTGATGGGATTACAATTGACGAGGCCAGAACATGGGGAACACAAGGATGTATTCAGCCGGTTGCAGCAGGAAAGACTGATGGCCGGGCTCAGGTCGGTACAGTTAACCTACTCAAGTGTGTTGAACTTACTATGTATGATGGGGTTGATCCGCAAACCGGTAAGCAGACCGGACCACAGACAGGTAGACTGGTGGATTTCAAATCTTATGAAGATCTCTTTGCAGCATTTACCAAGCAGATGGATTATTCATTTGATCTGATGATTAACGCATATAATGCGGTTGCATCCATTCACGCAACAAGACAGAACTTACCATTTGCATCCATGTGCGTTGAGGATTGTGTAACTAAGGGAAAAAGCCTACAGGAAGGTGGAGCCAGATATAGTTATTCAGGAGCGTTGGCTGATGGACTGGCAAATGCTATAGATTCTCTAGCGGCGATTCGCAAATTTGTATTTCAAGAGAAATCACTCAGTGCCAAAGAATTATTGACTGCCTGTGAAAATGATTTTGAAGATGAGGTGCTGAGACAAAAACTGCTTAATAAAGCACCTAAGTACGGAAATGATATCGATGAAGCAGATATGATCGGTAATGCAATTGTTCGGCATATCAATCAAGCGCTGAGAGGTTATCGAGACAGTAGAGGTGCCAGATTTTGTTTTGATATTGAATCCCAATCATTCAATATTGTTCAGGGAAGATCTGTCGGTGCGACGCCGGACGGGAGGAAAGCACATGCACCATTAGGCGATAATGTTTCGCCGGTAATGGGCAGAGATATAAACGGACCGACGGCTACCGTACTTTCAGTAGCCAAGATTGATCAGTTCCAGACAACAGATGGAACCTTGTTTAACTTACGATTTGATCCTCGCTCAATTGCGGGAGAAAAGGGTCGGGATATTCTTGGTAGTGTTGTTAAGACGTATTTCGAAAACTATGGCGAACATATTCAAATCAATGTTGTATCAAATGAAACGTTAAAAGAAGCGCAAAAAAATCCGGAAGATTATAAAAACCTTTTAGTCAGAGTTGCAGGATATTTGGCATATTTCACGGAACTGGATAAAAATGTTCAGGATAATCTGATTGACAGAACATTGCATACTGCAGAAGGCTAAACGACTGCTGTGCGGAGGTGGATGATACGATGGATGGGTTAATTGGAGGAATACAGAGGTTCAGCACAGAAGATGGACCCGGTATACGGACTACAGTTTTTTTTACCGGCTGTCCACTGGTTTGTCAATGGTGTCATAATCCTGAATTGATCAGTCATAAGCCGCAGGTTTTGTTTTCTGAACAAAAATGTCTTAAATGTGGTGGATGTGTTCAAGCCTGTCCGCATCATGCGATTACATTAGATGATAATGGATTGAAGATTGACCGGCAGGTCTGCCGCGGATGTGGCCGCTGCATTGATGAATGCTGCAGCGAAGCGATTAAACTTTCCGGTGAATATAAGCCTGTCAGGAATCTGACGGACTTATTGCTGAAAGATAAAAGCTTTTATAGTAAAACAGACGGTGGCATTACTTTGAGTGGTGGTGAAGTATGTTGTCAGGCTGACTACGCATACCAAATTATGCAGTCATGTCTGAACAAAAAGCAAAAGGTCGCAATCGATACCTGCGGTTACTGCAAATACGAGGATTTGATTAAATTAGCTGAACCTGCACAAGTCATCTTATATGATATCAAGCATATGGATAGTATATGTCACAAAAAATTGACCGGTGTTGGCAATGAGCTGATTATTGCTAATTTAAAAGCGCTGTGTCAAAGGTCTGATATCAGGGGCAAGATCTGGATTAGATTACCCTTGATTCATGACATTAATGATACGATGGAAAATCTGCAGGCAGTTTGTAAACTGATGAATGAACTAGGTCTCCACCGAGTTGATGGATTGCCGTACCATTCACTAGGAATGGGGAAATCGAGAAAAATAGAGCGTGAACAGATAGAATTTAAAGCGCCGTCAGAGGAATATCTTGATAAAATTATCGAATTATTCAGGTCTCATTCACTTGATATTAATATCATGGGACGCCAGTAGTTTTTGATTTAAATATTTGTATTAAAAGATTAAATAATCATGATGTATGACAATGTAACACTAAAAATAAGATATGAGTTCCACAAGGATTAAAAGGGAAACCGGTGCAATTCCGGTACGGTCCTGCCGCTGTAAGAGGGAGCTTTCACATGATACCACTGATAAAAATCGGGAAGGTGTGTAAAGCGAAGAACTTGAGTCAGAAGACCTGCTCGTATCATGTTGTAACGAACCTACAGATGATGGGTAGCGTTTCCAGTGTGTCTCAAGTTGACTACCGTCAGATTTCTGCCTTGCTGAGCGAGGCGATGTTTGCATCGGTGAATCAGCAGACAAGTGCTGGTACAGAAGAGTGCTTTTTCAGATCTTTTGTTGTATGGCTGCCTATTACGGGCAGTTTTTTTAATTCACAGAAAAGGAGTATTGAAAATGGAAAAGAAAACACAGAAAAGGCTTATTATAGGTTTTGTAGTATTTGTAATTGCAATTGCTGCAATGCTAGTTTTTTACATGAGTACGAAACCGGAAGTGCAAGAAGGAAAAAAAGAAGTAACAATTGTTGTAGTGTCGATAGATGAAAAGGAAAAAGAGTATAAAGTGGAGACCAGTGCTGAATACTTGAAGCAGGTTATGGATGAAGCAGAAGGACTTACCTACTCCGGACAGGAAGGAAATCCGGGCATGATAGTTGATACGATTAACGGTGAGGTGGCTTCCTATGAGGAAAACAGTGCATACTGGGCCTTTTATGTCAATGGTGAATATTGCAACTATGGCATTGAGGAACAGTCCGTGAAAGAAGGAGATGAGTTTAAAATTGTCTATACAACAGACCAATAAAAGGGCTTTGACGGTATCAGAAATCGCAATTTCCGGTATTATGGCAACATTGCTATTTGTGGCTCAGGTTAGTTTGAATTTTATTCCTAATGTTGAAGTCGTGTCACTGTTGATTATTGTTTTTACAGTGGTGTTTGGAAAAAAGACGTTATATGCGATTTATGTATTTGCTTTTTTAGAAGGCATGATGTATGGTTTTGGGATATGGTGGGTGATGTATCTTTATGTATGGACGATTCTTTATGTGGCGGCATACTTCTTACGGCATAACAAAAATCCATTAGTATGGGCGATAACTAGCGGATTTTTTGGTTTAATATTTGGTCTACTCTGCTCTATACCTTATGCAGTCGCCGGTGGTATTGGTGCCGGCATTGCGTGGTGGACCAGTGGATTAATGT
>JBKEBP010000199.1:0-11011 GCA_047973235.1 Suipraeoptans sp.
TTTCGACTTTGTGTACAGGTTTCTTTTCTCTTCTTGCCATAATAATAGGCCTCCTATGATTTTATTTTATCATAGAAGACCTTATTATTCTTAATTTACAGAAATTCTTTCACAGACTCGAATTAATTTTGTGCTTCTGTGCTTTTATTTTTTATACGTTAGAATTTCACTGATATCCATATTGAGAAGTTCACATATGGTATTCAGTGTTTTTATACCAACGATATCACTATCGCCAATACCACTTCTTAATTTTTGTATACTAGATTCACCGATTAATTTATTTGCTCTTAAATAATTTGTGTTATAACCACGTTCTTTGAGTTCTTGAAGAACATCTATTTTATAAACAAGCATAAATTTACTCCTTTCTTTTAATGATTAATTTTTGTGCATTATAACTTTTCCAATATCCATATTGAGAAGTCTGCATATTACATCAAGTGAATTTATCCCCACCATTTCACCATGACGGAGTAATTGAATTGCACTTTGACTAAGTAGTTTTTCGTTTCTTAATCTAGTTGAATTATAGCCACATTCTTTGAGTTCTTGAAGAACATCTATTTTATAAACGAACATAATATGGTTGCCTTTCGCTGATTTATTAATTAAATGATAAACCAAAAAAGGCATATAGTCAACACTAAAAACAGTGTAGCAAATAGCACAAAATAGACTGCTGAAAAGCACTGAAAAACGTGCAATATACCAATTGAAACTACACTGGAATTGGTGTAAAATGATATTATCAAATAAAACAAATAAGGAGTGAAAAAAATGAAAACGATAGCATTTTTGAATGTAAAAGTTGGAGTTGGAAAGACAACATCAGTAACAACCGTAGCGCATTTATTAGCAAGCGAATATGGAAAGAAAACATTAATAATTGATACTGACCCACAAGCCAATACAACCGCATTATTTAGCGAGATAGATTACTACAACCGTATACAAAAAAAGTTTGATGGAGAGTTAGAAAATCTTGAGTATTCAATCAGTAACTTACTTATAGATAAAGATATTGATATCCATAAGTGCATTTCAAAGACGAAGTATGAAAACCTTGATATTATCAAGTCGGACTTACAACTTACTGAAATTGAAAACAGGTTAAAGGCAGATGTCACAAGTCCACAACAATTTCGATTAGCAAGGCATTTGAAGGCGATAGAAACAGAATATGATTATTGTATCATTGATTGTAGCCCTTCTGTATCAATCGTAAATATCAATGGTTTAGCAGTAGCAGACGAAGTATTTATTCCCACCAGAACAGACGGTTATAGTATAGAAGGAGTAGCCTACGCACAATCCCTTATAGAAACTGTGTCAGAGTACAACTTAAAATTAAAAATAGGTGGTGTATTCTTTGTTGCGTGGGAAAACTTTAATTGTCCTAAAGTAGCCTATCAAGTCTTAGAATCATTGGTAGGAAATTTACTCTTACCGATACGAATTAATAAAAACAAGCTATTAGCAGAAAATACTATGCAACAAACACCTTTGTTAGAGTTGGATAGAAGAAAACGAACGAGAGCCACACAAAGCTACATAAAACTTACAGAGTATATATTGTCAAAGAATAGAACAAAATATATTAAAACAATGGAGTCTGAAAACAGAAAGGAAAGTGTATAATGGGAAAATTTAATGTTGATAAGATAATGGGAAAAGATAATAAGGTAGGGGCAGGACTACTAAATACACAATCACAAAAGGGTGCAAAGGGAAAAATGAAGATAGAATATTTACCTTTTGATAAAATAGTACCAAACGGTAAAAACTCATATAGTATGGATAATATAGAAAGTTTAGCAAGTCTAATTTATCAAAGTGGACTAAAACAACCTCTGACAGTAAAACCTTGTGATGATAATGGGGAGTATGTAGTTACTACAGGGCATAGACGTTTAGAAGCAATAGGGAAACTACAATTAGAGGGGAAATGGGAGAGTGGAGTAGTACCGTGTGTGATAGAAGATACAGAAAGTCTTAATTTGCCTTTAAATTCGGAACTTAAAGAAATGTACGCAATTTTAGTAACGAATCAGTATAGGGATAAAACGGACGGAGATAAATTAATGGAAATTCGTCATTGGAAAAAAATTATTACTGAATTAAAAGCAAATGGTATAACCGATATGCCCGAAGGGTTAATCAGTGACCCTAGCAAAGAGCCAAACAAAATAAAAGGAAAAAAGACAAGAGAGATTGTTGCTGAACAAATGCAAGAGTCACCTGCTCAAATAGGAAAATATGAAAAGGTTGAAAATAATGGTACAGACAAGCTAAAAAGTGCGTTAGAATCTGATTTAGTAACTATCGCACAAGCTACAGATATAGCAAGCCTTGATACTGACCTACAAAATGATATTGTTTCAAAGATAGAATCAACAGAAGAAACACTTACTAAGAAAGCTATTAAAGATTTGATTAAAAATGCTACTAATAAAGAATGTAAAGAAGATGCCGAAAGCATAGTAGATGAATCAACAGAAGAAATATTAATAATTACTAAAGAGTCGCTAACAGACGATTTAAGCGATTTAATCAAGATTGTTGAGAATAAACCTGCTAAGTTATCAAGAGAGGAATTTGTAGAGTATTACAAGCATATAAAAGGGTTGCTAGATATTCTAAGTGTGTAAAAGTGGCAAATAAAAAAGATTCCAAAAAATACAGAAATCACAGAAAAATAAATAACTGTCCTGTGATATGATAGAATTGGAAAAGTATCAAGAGAGGGCGAGCGAAAGCTACGTCCTTTTTTGATGCTTAAAATTAAAAGAAAGGATAGATTAAATGAATAAAGTAATCGGATATAGAGATATTAATACGTGACGGTGTAGAAAAACATTGTAGTATTGTAAAGCTAAGAGTACATCAGGAGAGGACTAGCGAAAGCTATGTTCTTTTTTTAATATTTAAAATCAAATGAAAGGAGATATTTTAGATGTCAACTGCATATCAAAAAGTAATGGACTCCAGACAGGAAACCGTAAATGATTTAATTGCAATGATTGAATCAG
Organism: Suipraeoptans sp.; assembly: GCA_047973235.1. GTDB lineage: Bacteria > Bacillota > Clostridia > Lachnospirales > Lachnospiraceae > Aequitasia. The sequence goes on from JBKEBP010000199.1 coordinate 3,033, forward strand.
AAGGAATGTTCAATAATAAATCAGCATGGACTTCACATAACCTTTTACCTTACAATCCAGAAACAGAAGTAAAGTATAAAGGTATTAATAAGTTGAAACTTATGTTGTGTGTAATGGCGAATGGCTATGCCGACCCTAGATTTTGCACGTTTAAACAGTTGCAATCAGCAGGGTATAAATTAGAAAAGGGGGCAAAGGGTGTACTTTGCGAGAAGTGGATAATGCCAAACGAAACCTTAGCTAGAATGTCTGTGGAAAAGAGACTAAAAATGACACAAGAAGAAATAGACGAGTTTTTAAAAAAACCACCGAAAGTTTCTTTCTTTTATGTCTATAACATATCGCAAGTAAAAAAGTATCCTGCTTTAAATAGAGAAAAAGTAGAAGAAATGACACCAGATGATTTAACGAAATTAGCTGACAAGTTAATAAGGTCAAGCGAATGTCCTGTGTATGAGCAAGAGTTACAAGGACGGGCTTATTACTTGCCTAGCAAAGACGAGATACATATTCCGACTAGGAACGTTTTTAAATCTAGTGAAGCCTTTATAGGCACGCTATTACATGAAATGGGGCATAGTACAGGACACGAAACAAGACTGAATCGTAATATGAAAGGTGAGTTCGGTAGTCCTTCATATGCAAAGGAAGAATTAATTGTTGAACTAAGTACATTATTTACAAATGCTGATTTAGGAATAGCCCCTAGTAAAGAACAATTTGAAGATACCAGTGATTATTTGCAATCATGGTTAAAGGGAGAAAATCCGAAAGAGTTATTCAGCATTATTAAAGAGTCAGACAAAGTGTCTGAACGAATTGTATCAAATTATTCAAAGAAAATGATAAAGACATTGCCAAAAGAAAAAGCGAAAGGTGCTAGATAGTCTAGTACCTTTTTTGGTGCTAATAATAGCACAGAAAGGAACAATATGAAAAAGATGGACGTATATGAATTGATTGATAGGTTAGGTAGAGAACTTGAAGAACTAATAGAAGAACAGGCTCGGTTAAAAGAAACGTTAAGCGAGGAACAGTATAAAAACTTTCCTATTACAAGTAAAGAAGGGGCTATTGACTCTATTTTAGAAGATTATTTTAGGGATAAGCCTAACATGAATGATAAGGAAAGAGAAGCCTATGCATACACATTTAAGCAGGAAATACCATTTCCTTATTTAGTGTTAGTTTTTGATGGAGATAGCGATAAAATGCGTGAGAATGTGCGGGTATTCAACGAGGATAGAGATTATTTTTGTAGTATTGATGATAATTTTATTTATAAGTATCAAGCATTTAATTGTATGAAAATGGGTATGACAACAACAGAGTATGAAAAAGCTATAAGTGATAATGAGTTTTGTTTTGCGTTTGATGAACAAGCACTTCTCAATTATACAGACAGTCAAATAACAGTAGTTCCAGAGAGCGTATATGTAGTTGCTTTGGATGAAATGTGCAGTTGCGGAATAATCTGTACTAAAGCACAAACGGACGAAAACGGACAAATGAGATGGCGAGCGTATAACACAGAAACAGGTGAAGATACAGAACGTGAGGACTTAACAGGAGTGTTAGAGTGGAAAAATAGGCAAGTAAAGCACGCAGAAGAAACAGTAACCGTGCAGAAATCAAGATAAAGGAGAAAGACATATGAAAGAAAAAAACTGGTTAGAACTTATCGAAGAAAAACGAGAAGAAATCATGGCAAAAGGAGTAGAAGCATACGAAAGCGCATGGGAAAGTCAACATATGCAATTCAATGTAGAGTTATATAATGATGGGGTGATTGAAGTATGGTCTGACATAGCAGGTGGTAATAGTTTTAAAGCAAGCAACAGAAATGATACAAGTATGTGCTTATTTACCATATGTCATGAACACAACGAGGTTGAAATAACAGAAGAACAGTTTAAAACTGCATTAAAGGAAAAAGGATATAAAAATCTTGTAATAGAAATTGAAGATATTGCATCAGAAGAAATGTCAAGTTTTGAAAGCATGGCAATGGATAAAGATTATACTCATTCAGAGATTGTTATACCTATTCATGAGGAACTTAAAGAAGAATATATTGAATGGGATATCGAGGAAAATGCGAGAGAATTACTATCGGTTAAACTTGCTCAAATTGAGAAAGAGTTAGAAAGAGATATAGAACCGCCGAAAAAACAATATCGAAAGGGTGCTAGATAATCTAGTGCCTTTTTTAATCAGATGTAATAGTGAAGAAGTCAAACTAAAGGAGATAATTAATATGAAAGCAAAAAACTGGTTAGAACTTATTCAAGAGAATCGAAAAGAGATAACTGCAAAGGGGCTAGAAGCATATAAAAGCGCATGGGAAAATCAACATTTGCAATTCAATATAGAGTTGTATGCTGATGGGTCGCTTGAAGTGTGGCATGAATCGGAAGGTGAAAATAATTTTAAGGAAAATAACAAAAATGATTCAAGTATTGTTTTGTTTTCAGTATGCCATTCGGGACTTATTATACCTACTTATGGTCTTTCGGGAATTATTCAACCTATCCATGAGGTACTTGATAAGATGGAGAATACATTAGAAAGAGATATAGAACCACCAACAAAGCAAAAAAGAAAAGGTGCTAGATAGTCTAGTGCCTTATATTTATTTAGAGAAAAGAGGTTGAATATGAATAGCGAAAGCGAGATTAAGATTGAAAAAAATAATATAGATTGGGTTACAGTCAAGGTAAAGGAGTTCTCCGAACCACTGAAACAGAGATATGGAGAACCTAAATTTAGTGATTCTGAAAGTGGTCAATATGCTTGTTTTATGCGTATGATGGTTAAAAACAATCACTCTGACAAAGAGATTTTGTTTTTGGGAAATTATGAGTATAGCATAGAATTAAGGTGGTACTTATACGGTATGCTAATTGAGGGTTTTTCTTTTTCGACCATTGAGAAAATTTGTAGGCAAAGCGATTTAGATTTAGATAAGGTGATTAGACAAAAAGAAGTGTATTTGGCAAACAAGTATAGAGAGAAGTATAAGTTTCAAGAAGAACTACAAGCAGATAGAAAAGATATTGATATGGTAATGAAAACTATAGATATATTAACGTTACAGTTGCAAATATCAAAACAGGAATCGCAAGAAATGCATAAGCATATTAAAGAAAACTATGATATTAATTGTAATGCAGAGATTCAACGTTTACAAAATTCTGTTGAGGAAAACGAGAAAACCATAAAAGCAAAGGAAAAGACGATAGAAGAATTAGAAAAGCGAATGATTGAACTTGACACTCCCCAAAAAGAGATTTGCGTTACCGAAGAAATGAATAAAAAAGAGTCTAAAGGAATACTGGCGAGACTTTTTAATAAGAAGGAACAGTCAAAGACAACCTCTAAGGAAAAAGAGGAAATTGTAAAAATTGTATGTAACCCCGATTTAACAGAAGATGAATTATTACAAATACAATACGCTTTTTATGATGGTCTACCGTTAAACGATATTAAAGATTTGATTAAAAGCAAAGGGGCAGACAAAATGAAAAGTAATCGCTTATTTCTCTATTCCGTTAGAGGAATAACTTCTAAGGTAGATGTAAATAAGTCCGAAGGTAAAGAGTCGGAAAATGAAGAAATAAGCAATGAAAATAGCGAGGTAATAGGGTTTGAAGCATAAAGTGGTAAAATGCTCTGCCCTTTTTTAGTGCTATAAATAGCACAGAAAGGAAAAATTATGCAACAAAAGAAAAAACCAGTTTATGTTGTATGGTTAATAATAGGTGTCGGCATCTGCCTTGTAGGGTATTGGTTGTCTGGTCTGTTTTTAGTAGATGGGCTAACGTTAGACAATCTGGCAGACGAATTAAGTTATATCATTCTGAATCCATTTCCCTTTACACAATATTGGAACGAGTCATCTCCTAAGATGATTGCCCTTGGTTTTACGGTTTGGTTTGTGATTTTCATAACCTATTTAACTAACCAAAAGAATTATATGTTCGGTAAAGAGTTTGGTTCGGCAGAGTGGGGCAATATAGCTATTATCAATAAACGATTAGCTAGTTGGCGAAAGAAAAATTTTCTTAAGAAGGAATTAGCGGTTGGAGAAAATAGAGTATTAACAAATAAGGCAAGAATAAGTTACGATTCATCAAAAACGCTACTTAATAATAATCAAATTGTAGTTGGTGGTTCTGGGGCAGGTAAAACCGCCTTTTATATTGCTCCCAATTTATTACAATTTCATGGTAGTAATGTTTATACTGACCCCAAAGGCAGTACACTTGATGATTTTGGAAACATTTTAAAAGCAAAAGGTCATGTGGTGAAATCGCTTAATCTAATAGAAATGGAAAAATCATTACAATACAACCCGTTCAAGTATATTAGAGAAGAGTCTGATATACAGAAATTGATAACAAACTTGTTAGCCAATACTACTCCTGCGGAATCTAAGACAGGTGACCCTTTTTGGGAAAAAGCAGAAACATTATATCTCATGGCAATATTTAATTATGTGTGGAGTGAGTGTCCTAGAACTGAACCAGTGTATTTAGATAATGGCGAGAGTAGAGTTGCCACAGAAGAAATGATTACCCTTGACCGTTCCTTTCGGACAGTATTATATCTATTAGACGAAGCTGAGGTTAGCGAAGATAAAGAAGTGAAATCACTATTAACCTATCGAATGGACGAATTAGCTAAAAACAATCCCTTAAAAGGGAAGCACCCTGCGGTCAATAATTACTATAAATGTATAAGAGGTGCAGGAGATACCGTTAGAAGTATTATTATATCAGCAAACAGTAGATTTGCTCCTTTTTCAAATGAAAAGTTGTTACGCATCTTAGATGATGATGAACTAGATATTTGTTCTATAGGTGTTGGCTTAAATGGTGATGGAAAGACAAAAACAAGTTTGTTTTGTATTATTCCTGATGATGATACAACGTTTAATTTTGTTATTGGTATGTTGTATACACAAATGTTTCAAGAGTTATATAGGTGTGCAAAACTATATCAGGGAAATAGGCTACCCTTAGATGTGGGTTTTTGGTTTGATGAATTTGCAAACATAAAAATGCCTGCAAGTTTTGACAATATACTGGCAACTTGCCGAAGTAGGGGTATTTACTGTGCAATTATCCTTCAATCGTTAGCGCAATTAAAGGCTATATATAAAGATAAACATGAAGGGTTAATGGGTAACTGTGACACGTTTGTTTATTTAGGTGGTAACGAGCAATCGTCACACAAATATGTATCGGAAACACTAGGAAAGTGGACAATTGATAAACGCTCAACAGGTGAGTCTATAGGTGGCAATAAAAGTAATAGTAGAAACTATGATGTTGTGGGTAGAGAACTTATGCTCCCAGACGAGGTAGGCAATCTTGATAATTCCAAATCTATAGTAAGAGTTAGAGGGCAAAACCCGATTATTGATAATAAATGGTTTCTTTTTACAAAGCCAGAATATAAAGAAGCTAAAAAATATGGAAAGTATGATGTTGTCCCTACTATTATTAAGGATAATTTCACAGGTAGGTTTTACACAGAAAAAGTGGAAAAGGGCTTTACACCACTTGATGAGGAAAGTTGTAATTATTATAAGAACGTAGCGGATATAGAAAATGTCAAAATCTATGAGGTGAACACGCTAGACTTTCTTAATATAGACTTTAGCACCAAAAAATTGAATGATGAAGATATATTAAAAGCACTTATAGAAAGCAAAAATATTAAAAAGCAAGACAAGGAAATGGAATTAGAACTTGAAGAAGAAAATGAAGAAAAAGCTGACTCTGAACAGATTGAAAACGACTTTAAAACCTTATCCGTAATAGAATTAGTATTAAAATATCCTTATAGTAACGAACAACAGGTTCAAATTAGTAAGGGGCTTGAAAATAACTTGTCTGAAAGCGATATTAAATCTTATATGAATCTAGATAATAGCCCTATACAAATGTCAATTATTCGGTTATCACTAGAACGTGCTAATATGTAGTAAAAGATTCCAAAAAATACAGAAATCACAGAAAAATAAATAACTCGTGTGTGTTATAGTAGAATTAGAAAAGTGTCAAGAGAGGGCGAGCGAAAAGCTACGTCCTTTTTTTGATACTTAAAATCATGAAAGGGGGTATAAATTTGATAGTCCAATAATAAAAGGAGTAACAAAGTAGTGAAAGGAGATGTTTTTTTTAAACTAGGACAGATTATATGTGAAAAATGTGCAGTTGAAATTTTGTTTTACAATCATACCGTTACAATCGGTTATATTAATGAAATAAAAACAATCAGTAATTCAACTTACGTTCACATTAGCGATAGCGAGTTTATTCAGACAGGTTATGCCCCTATCGAAGCAATAAAAGAAATCACTATAATATCAGAAAGACAAAACAAAGAATACACCACCAAAAAGAATAATATTTATGTGTTGTATGGAAAGGACAAGAAAGTAAATGACAAGTAGAGAATGGATAGAAATTATCGAAAAAAATTATGAAAACTTAATATCAGAGGGAATAAAAACCTACGAAGAATCATTAAGATGTGAAGAACTTGTTTTTGTTGTAGGAATTAGTAAGGAAGGAAACGTTAGTAGTTGGTGTGGAACTGACTCTAGAACAATTATTAATGAACGTGTGATATCGGGTGAATGTATCGAGTTAGCGAGATTTAATTCGAGATATGAAATGCCTTTAGATATTACTTCAAAGGAATTTAGAAAAGAAATGGATAGACAGAATTTAGGAGATTTAAAAGATGAAATATGTAGTGAGTGCTATCTCACAGGGAGTACCTTTATGACTTTGATATATAAAGAATATAAAGATAGTGTAGTAACAGTTTTGCAAGAGGTGAAAAATCGTGCGATTAATCAAAGAGTAGCGGAATATGGACGAATGAGAGTAAAGGTATTGCTTACTGATACCGTAGAAAAACTCCGCAACGCTAGGGATATGCATTACTTAAAACCACGAAAAGAAGTTTTTTACTTTACTTTTGGAACGGATAGCAACTATCCCTTTTCTCGAGGTTGGGTAGAGGTACAAGCAAAAGATAGAAAATCGGCAGTAGAAATATTTAGAAGCTACTATCCAGACAGATGGGAAAATATAGTTAATTGTGCTGATATCTATTCAAGCGAACAAATGCATGAAACGGATATGTTACAAAACGGAAATTTAGGTTTAATGTGTCATAAAGTATTATCACACGAAAAACCAAAGAAAACACAAAGTAAAGGTGCTAGATAGGCTAGTGCCTTTTTTAGTGCTATAAATAGCACAGAAAGGAGTTAATCAAATGGACGAATTAGATATGAGTATGCAGGTTTTAAAATTGGTAGGAAGTGGGGCGGTAATGCTAGGTAAATGTTCCCTTTCAACATATCAGAAGTTAAAAGCGATAGAACACGCTAAAATATTAGACAAAGCAGGACAAGTCAATTATGAAAAATTGATAAATCATAAAGGAGAAGATATTGTTGTTATTGATATCAGAACACAAGATGAAAAGCAATTAGAAGGTATCAAAAAAAATCTACAAGAACGAAAAGTTATGTTTGTGCAAATGCCCGACATGGATTTGTCAGACGGTAGAACACAATTTATGATAAGTTCCAGTGATGTTAGTAAGGTAAATGCTTTTTATAGGCAATATCCTAACTTTCAAGGCGAGAAAAACATGACACTAGATGATTATGTTAATACAGGTTCAGATGAACAATGGAAGAAAGTTAATGATTCGGCAATCACGAACATCAAAAAAGAAGCCAAAGAAAATAAACAACAAAAAGACGTTTCGCAAGAGGAAATGTTAAAAAAAAAGAAACATTAAAAGAGATAAAGCACGATAATAATTATAAAGAAGCTTTGAAAAATCAAGGTATAAAAGAAGTAACTATTAATAACAAGATGTATACAAACGAAACAGATTCACATTACCTATTCCGAGTACCAAAAACACAAGAGCATATTGCAATC
>JBKEBP010000204.1:0-1988 GCA_047973235.1 Suipraeoptans sp.
GAAGCTGGAACGTTTCGAAGTGGTGGCGTAGGAGTCTTTGCAGGCAAGCAGCTAGTTCATATGGCACCTCCTGCAAATCAAGTACCACATTTGATTAAAGACTTGGTAGATTGGTCAAAAAAAGCAGAAGTTCATCCGTTGATAAAAAGCTGTGTGTTTCATTATGAATTTGAATTCATTCATCCATTTGCCGATGGTAATGGAAGGATGGGACGCATGTGGCAGACTTTATTACTCTATAAATGGAAGTCGTTGTTTGGGTGGTTACCTATTGAAACATTAATCAGGGACCGGCAGGACGAATATTATAAAGTGCTTGGAGAATGTGATCACAGTGCTGATTCAGGGAAATTCGTGGAGTTTTTACTGACTACAATTTATGATGCATTAAGCGAAATAGCAGATAACGAACAAGTGACAGTACAAGTGACCGAACAAGTTGAAAAGTTGTTAGAAGTTATGGATGATAAGGAATATTCAACTAGAGAGATGATGGAGTTATTAGGATTAAAACATAGACCGTCATTTAGGGATAATTATTTATTGCCTGCATTGGAATTGGGATATATAGAAATGACAATACCTAACAAGCCAAATATTAGTAAGCAGAAATATAAAAAAATTGAAAAGTAGGTAAGGAAAGTCCTTTAAATGGGACGGTTGCTGAGAGAAAATAGAAGTGAGTTTGAAAAAAGATAAACAAAGTCACTAAAATGAAAGAGAGAAACGTAATGAGTTTAAACAAATCCGAAATAGATGCAATTGTTGAATGTATTAAAACAGGAAAACAAATTCCTGAAAATTTTAAAGACATACTTTTTCCAACAGATCATGTAGAATATCAGCTTGATTATGCTGGAAAAATGCGAAAAGAAGATTTACTAGCAAATGCAGATGGTACGTTTCCAGTACCATTACAAGTGGATAGGAGATTTAATGCTTCATCAAACGGATCAGAATGGAGTAATATAATTGCATTTGGAGATAATTTGCAATTTTTAAAAACATTAAATGAATATAAGGATCCTATAATAAAGGATAAAGTTAAGGGAAAAGTGAAATTGATATACATAGATCCCCCTTTTGCAACTACAGATGATTTTGGAAGTCAGGATGGAGCAAAGGCTTATACAGATAAGAAAAAAGGTGCAGAGTTTGTAGAATTTTTTAGAAGAAGGCTTATAGTTGCAAAAGAATTATTAGCACCTGATGGATCAATATATGTACATTTAGATGAGCATATGTCGCATTATGCAAGAGTTATTTTGGACGAAGTATTTGGAAAAGAAAGATTTGTAAGTGAGATAATTTGGTCTTTTGGAAGAATAGGTGGGAATGCTAAGAAGTTTGAGAAAAACCATGAAGTGATTTTTTGGTATTCAAATTCTAAAACATTTATTTTTAATAAGGATGCTGCTCGCCAACCATACGATGCCGCTTTTTTAGCAACATGTAAAGAAGATGATGAAGGTAAGCTATATTATACGCGGGGAATGGGAAAAGACGGCGATAAATTAAATCGTAAAAAGATAAGTTATATAAATCCATTAGGAAAATCACCATCTAATGTATGGGATGGTATTGTATATAGTCCTACAAGTAAAATGGAAAAAACAGGATACCCAACACAAAAGCCAGAAGAGCTTATCAAGAGGATTATTGTAGCTTCAACAAATGAAAATGACATTGTTTTAGACTTCTTTGGAGGGAGTGGCACAACAGCTGCAGTTGCTGAAAAGCTGAATAGAAAATGGATTGTATGTGATATAGGGAAATTGTCATATTATACAATACAAAAAAGAATCTTAGAAATTGAAAAATCAAAAGCATTAGACAAAAAAAACGGAAAATATGGGAAAGAAGCAAAACCGTTTTTTACATGCTCATTAGGTTTATATGATTTAAAGAATACTTTGGAAATGGAATTTGATAATTACAAGGAATTTGTAGCTGAATTATTTGAAATTGAAATCAAGAAAACTGAAATT
>JBKEBP010000211.1:0-11329 GCA_047973235.1 Suipraeoptans sp.
AAAGCTATCCATTATTCTAAGACGTTCTGTAGATATCAAATTAGATGTTTCTGCAATGAATTGTGTATCCTTTAGCATTATTTCACCAAGATACGCCCCAACGCTATTTAGGCTCCAAGGATTTTGATCTTTGCGAAGATGCTTGATAAATGCATCATTACTAGTTATCGCATATCCAAAACGAAGGCCAGGTGCGCAAAAGAGTTTAGAGGCGCCTCTAATGACCATGAAATTGTCAAACTCTTCTATTAGAGGAAGAGCGCTGACATTCATATCAGTAGGTGCAAACTCTGCATAGGTTTCATCAATAAGTAAGAAGATATCATATTCGTCACAAGCCTTTATTATTCGTTTTAAATCAGAAGTACTTATTGCGTTAGCAGTAGGATTGTTAGGATTACAAAATACAACCATATCAATACTGGAATCTAAATGTGACATAAATCCATCGATATTTAGTGAAAATGATTCGGAATCATTTAAGAAATAGGCCTCAATTTCGGATCCAACCATAGATAGTTCACGTTCGTACTCAGAATATGTTGGTCTAATTACCAGAGCTTTTTTGGGCATCTGTAAATGTATAAGAAGTGAAATGAGCTCAGTCGAACCATTGCCAACAGTTATATATTTTTTATTTGTGTTTGTGTAGTTACTTATAGTACGCTTGAGTGAAGCGTAATCTCTATCAGGATATCTGGAAATAACAGCATCTAAAGTAGGCAAAGCATCATGAGCGCTTTTAGGTAGACCTAGCGGATTAACGTTAGATGCATAATTTATTATACAATTTTTATCGATTTTATAGTAATCGGCCACTCGCTCTATATCAGAGCCATGAAAACCACGTATGTTATTATTCATATTTACCTCGTAAACTTCTTTTCAAAAAACCATAACAATGGTATACTTTTCTTGTTGGGTATATACATTTATAGTGATACAATATAATTATACTCAAGTTTTATAAAAAAGCAATGAAAGAAGCGGGTGTAAATAGTGAAGGGCAAGATTCAGAGATTTTCAAAGGGAGACTTTAAAAGTAAAAAACCCAAGATAAGCTTTGATGAAACGAATATTGTAGTTATTATTGGAGAGGGTGAAGTTTATAGGGGAAGCCTCATAATTAAAAGCAGTAATGACGAACGAATTAGGGGTCTAGTATACCCCTCTTCTTTACGTGTTTCTTTAAAGGATCAGGGATTTGAGGGAACAAACTGCCGAATCGAATATACATATGATGGAAGAGGACTACGTCCCGGTCATGTCGAGCAGGGGGATTTTACCGTAGTTTGTGATGTTGGTGAATATAAGTTGTCATTTACAGCTATTACGGAGAAACCTTATGTTACGACAGCATATGGAAAGGTTCAAAGTACGGAAGATTTTAGACGACTTGCAATTAAAGATTATTCTGAAGCAGCAAGACTTTTTAGATCAAAAGAATTTTATGAAATTCTCAAATATGAGGATGAAAGAATATTTTATTTATATGATAATATGCGTAAGTGGTCACTGGGAGAGCAGGCACTAGAGGAATTTCTAGTTGGCATTAAACAAAAGGAATGTATTTTTCTTACACTTCAGGGTGAAGGAATGCTGTTTGAAGATGTTCACGATGCTACAAAGGGAACGCTTAGTATAATGAAAAATACGTGGGGATATATGCCTGTTGCTATTGAGGCTATAGGTGATTTTATAAAGCTTTCAAAAACCAACATATCTACTGATGATTTTGTAGGTAATGCTTATGAATTGGAGTACTTCATGAGACCTGAAAAGCTGCATAGCGGCAGAAACTTTGGGATGATAAAGTTTACAACTCCCTATGAGACATTGTCTTATGAAGTGGAAGTAATGCAAAATCTGGATTACAATGAAGACAATAGAATGGCTGAACTATACATGGCTCAGATATTAAAGGGGTATATTCGTGTTGTTGCAGGAAAAGAGCCTATAAATGAGTGGATTGATATGTCAATTAAAAAACTCAAATTATTAAAGCAAATCGATCCCCAGGATGACATGTATCAGTTAATGACGGCTCATATATATATTATGGGACATCAGGATGAAGAAGCAAAATGGATATTAGAAAATTATAATTACAATCGTTTTGCATTGGTCAAAAATTTTGAAGTTAATTGCTATTATCTTTATTTAACAGCATTAATTCGCGGTGAGGGTACACATTATCAAAGAGTAATAGGAGATTTGGAGAAAACCTTTGTACGTCATCAGGAGTCATGGAAGTTACTTTGGATGTTACTTGATTTAGATTCTAAATACAAAAGTCCAACTAAAAGAATTAATATGCTCGAGCAACATTTCGAATTTGGCAATATTCAAATAACGTTTTATCTTGAGGCATTCCTTTGCTATAAAGAAAAGCCGGAATTAATAAAAAAACTTGGAAAATTTGAGCTTCAAGTTTTGAACTTTGCTTCGAAATATCAACTTATTACAAAAGATATAGCGCTTTATTTGGCGAATTTTGCAAGTCAACAGAAGTATTTTAGCGAGAAGCTTTTCAAAACACTAGTGAGAAGTTATGAAATGTATGAGGAACCTATGATTCTAAGTGCAATAACTACCTTACTTATAAAAGGAAACAGAATTGATGAGGACTGCTTCAAATGGTATAGTCTTGCTATCGAAAATGATTTTAAAATAGCAAAACTATACGATTACTATATGATAACAGCAGATGAAGGAAAAATAAAAGGTCCACTTCCAAGAGCTTTGTACTTGTATTATCAACATGGCAATGACCTGGATTATAGGAAATGTGCACTTTTGTATGCTAGCCTGGTGGAAAATGAGGAAGAAGCCGGAGAACTGTATCTGTCATACAGAGAGCAAATGGTAGTTTTTACAAAGTCACAGTTAATCAAACGCAGGATTACAGATAGTCTGAAAATTTTATATAAAAGATTTCTTCGAGAAGAAGAAATGGACTCTGAAGAAATTGAGGCAATGCGAGATATATGCTATTCCTACCTTGTATCTACAAAAGTAACAGGAATGCATCAGGTACTTGTTATTGAAAAAGACGGAAAAATTAAGCAACGAGTACCTTATACAGAGAATGGTGCCGTGATATATCTATATGATAAAGAAGCTAGAATCATATGGGAATCAAGGGAAGGACGTTACTATACTGACTCCATCGCATATGATACTAAGAGGCTATTTTATGAGCCACGTTTCCTTGAAATGTGCAGAAAATATGCCAATACTACAGGGGCTTGGCAAAAACAAAGCAAGAGCATTGAATTATCAATTGATAAGTTACGAGAAGTAGGTATTTCTAAATTCAAAGAGCGTGAAGTGTTAAAGCTGATAAGCAGACTTATTAGAGAAGGTGAATATACTGAGTCTGAAGAACTGACTTACTTTGCTATATCTCTATTTAAAAGAGGTCAATATGATAAGGCTACACTCACGTACCTTAGCGAATACTTTGTAGGCAACACAAATGTTATGAGAGCACTTTACAAAGTACTTAAAGAATATGAAGTAGAAGTTGCGAAAATATCAGAAAGAATCATTACGCAGATGGTATTCTCGGAGACTATTATAGATGACGAGGAAATGTTTTTCGATTACTATACCTCGGATATTGTCTATTTTAGATTAAAACAAGCCTACTTAGCATGCGTATCCAGAGAATATATGTTAAATGGCAGAATAGTAAAACAGGGAACTTTCGATATTATCATGCGTGAATGTAATAATGATGAGGAACTTCCGGACATATGCAAAATTGCATTATTATTCAGATATAAAGACAGGACATATCAAAATGATGAAGGAATAGTACTTAACAAAATAATGACAGAACTATGCGAGAAAAAATTAGTATTTCCGTTTTATACTTCTTATCCGTCTGAATGGCTTCGTGAACTTCAATTATATGATAAGGTAATGGTTTCATATAATGCCAAGAAAGGCGGAGGAGTTACGATTTTTTATAAAATAAAAAAAGAAGGTAAAGAAGAGATAAGTTATAAAAGAGATGTACTGTTACCTATCTATGAGAATGTATATGTTAAGGAGTTTATCCTTTACCAGAATGAGAATCTGATTTACTATTTTGAAGAAAAAAATGATGAAGAAACTATTGAAACTAAGAAACAAATAATCACAAATGACAATATTGACTATTCTGCCGGTAAATACGGACGGTTAAATGCTATGTCGAAAATGTCACCGGCGAAATGCAAGCAAGCGATGGTGTCGTATGAAGAGGAAGAAATAATAGCAAAGGATTTTTATCAAAACTATTAGAAAATTAAAGTGAAGGGACATGTTTTCATGAAGAAGGGATATGCAATAGGCTATGACTTAAATGATAAATTTGGTCAGATAAGTTTTTATGATTATGAAAAAGATGAACCGCATACGCTTGACGTGGCCGCAGATAATTGTCAAATACCCCTTGCACTAGCATTTTTTAATAACAGATGGGTATATGGCAAAGAAGCAAAACGGCTAGGTATTATTAATGCGGGTTTTGCATTTGTAAATTTCTATGAGAAAGCAAGGCATCGAGAGAAGATTACGGTTAACGGAAAAACATATGATGCGGTTTGGCTTTTGGCGAAGTTCGTCAAGATGTCGTTAGAGGACTTTAAAGATGTAGACTTTCTAACATTTACAGTACCAACTACAGATGTTGATACTTTTAATATGCTAAAAGCTATAGGTTTGCAATTGTCAATCCCAAAAGAAAAGATTGCAGTCCATGACTATAAAGAGAGCTTCTGTCACTATATGTATGATCAGCCAAAAGAGCTTTGGCAATACGAAGCTGCTATGTTTTATTGTGATGATGAGGAAATGAAAGCATTTATGCTTCGCAAGCTAAATACGATAAAGAATGATGACGAGGATTTTTTTATTACAGTAGATGAGGTGGCAAGCGCAACTATATCGGAGCTTTCTGCAATACTTCCTCTATTTGATGAAAATAAAGCGCAAGATGCTGATGATAAATTTAAATCTTTTATCAAAGGTGTATTCGATAAAAAAGTTGTTTCGAGTGTGTTTCTTACCGGAGAAGGATTCGAACAAGAATGGTATCCTAAATCCTTAAAGGTATTGTGTAATGGAAGAAGAGCATTTCTCGGAAACAATTTATATAGCAAAGGAGCCTGTTACTATTCGTTTAAAATACTGAGCGAAGAAAAGATGCGTCCGATTTATCTGGATGAGTCAAAGTTAACAAAGAAAATCAGCATTCCGCTTAGAGTAAATGGTAAAGAAGTTTTATATCCGGTTGTATCGTGGGGAAAATGCTGGTATGAGGCAGATACGCAGCTTGAAGTTTTGGTTGAAGAAATGGATAGGGTTAAAATCGTAGTAGATTCATTGAACACAGGTGAAATTAGTGAAGATATAATAAGTCTTGATGGGTTGCCGGAACGTAATGGTTACTCAGTTCGACTTCAAATGGATATTATGTTTATGGATGAGAGAACTTGTAAAATAAGCTTAAAAGATATTGGATTTGGAGAGTTTTTTAAACCATCAGGATTTGTAAAGGAACATGTAATTGATTTAGGAGGAATTCATGGGCAGTTTAATTCTATGTCATAATAAAAGAGCGATGCATCCATATGAGGTACTTCGAATACACAAAAAGATATATTCAGTTGAAGAGCTGTGTTATTACTTGTGCAATCATTTATACCTGATTGATTATACTATTATGAATCATAGACTTTGTAATTGGATAGAAGCAGAACTTGACATGAGTACTTTAGGCGATGAACTAAGAATGATACTTGCTAAAAATGGAAGTGTGGAGCAATTTGTATTATCAATACTGAAGTTTTCCGGTATATATAATCAATCGGAACTAAATAGAATAGAAGTAACACTTGGACATTTGAAAGATAGCAAAGAAATTGAAAGAGAAAAATATAAAGCAGATACTCTTTTTGAAAATGGAGAGTATGATACAGCCATACTTATATACAAGTCAATACTAAACAAAGAAATTGATGAAACTGTACCGAAGCTTTTTTACGGGAAGGTACATGCTAATCTGGGAAGTTGTTTCGGTAGGTTGTTTTTATATAAAGAAGCTGCCAAGGCATATAAAGAAGCATATGAAATAACGTCAGATAAGGGAATTCTAAGATCATACCTATATAGTAGTTATCGTGCATATTCTGAAGTTGAGTATATGAAGCTTCTTTCAAATAATTCCGAATTTTTTAGTATGGATAAAAAAATCAAAGCTAGTCTTAACAGTTTAAAAAAGAAAGCGAATCTGGATGTTAATGCATCAAACCTTGAAGAGTGGAAGAAAGAATACCGCAAGATTGACAATAAATAGTGAGTATGTTACCATTATTTTGATTTAGCAAGGTAAAGTAGTCAATTGCTAAAATAACATTAAGGGAGATATATATGAAACGAAGAATGTCAATTGTTCTAACAATTATTATGTCACTGTCATTATTAATGACAGCTTGTGGAGGCGGTAGCAATGTGGAGGACAGTAGTAACGACGACAAGGAATTTATAGTCGGATTCGATGCATCATTTCCACCTTACGGATATAAAAATGATGATGGAGAGTATGTTGGATTTGATTTGGATCTGGCACAAGAAGTTTGCGATAGGAATGGCTGGACACTTAAGAAACAGCCAATTGATTGGGACTCGAAGGATATGGAAATCAACTCCGGTACTATTGATTGTATATGGAACGGATTTACAATTAACGGAAGAGAGGATGATTATACATGGTCAGACCCATATGTAAACAATAAGCAAGTCATTGTAGTTTTAGCAGATTCGGGAATAACGAGTTTTTCTGATTTAGAGGGCAAGATAGTTGAAACACAGGCTGACTCATCAGCACTTCATGCGCTTCAGGATGACAAGGCTGAGTTGGCAGATTCATTTTCTAATTTAACTGAAGTGCCTGAGTACAACACTGCATTTATGGATTTGGAAGCTGGAGCATGTGACGCAGTAGCACTGGATATTGGTGTTGCATATTACCAGATTAATCAAAGAAGTGGTGATAAATTCATTATTTTGGATGAAGAGATTTCATCAGAGCAATATGGGGTAGGTTTTAAAAAAGGTAATGAAGAGCTAAGAGATACTGTCCAGAAGACATTAAATGAAATGGCAGAGGACGGAACAGTAGATGAGATAGCAGAAAAGTATGCAGATAGTGGCATACCGGGAGCTCTTTGCATCGGTGAAAACAAATAGCAATAGGAGAATAACTATATGCAGTTATCGGTAATCATTAGAGAGCTGGGTATGGGAATGCTAATGTCAGTACTTATCTTTGTGCTGACTTTAGCATTTTCTTTGCCCTTAGGACTTTTAGTATCATTCGGGAGAATGTCTAAAAACAAAATATTAAGTACGATTACAAAGGGATATATATCTATAATGCGTGGTACACCACTTATGCTTCAGCTTATGCTGGTTTACTTTGGACCTTATTACATTTTTGGTATAAGCATTTCGGCATCATATAGAATAATAGCAGCACTAATTGGGTTCATAATCAACTATGCAGCATATTTTGCAGAGATATATAGAGGCGGAATCGAGTCTATGCCTAAAGGACAGTATGAAGCGGCGACCGTGCTCGGATATAAGAAAGGACAAACCTTCTTTCGCATAATTCTGCCACAAGTAATCAAAAGAATAATGCCTTCTGTCACAAACGAGGTTATTACTTTGGTAAAGGATACATCTCTTGCATTTAGCATTGCGGTAGTTGAGATGTTTACGGTGGCTAAACAATTGGCAGCCACAGAGAGCTCGGTATTTCCGTTTATAGTGGCGGGTGTGTTTTATTACATTTTTAATCTTGTAGTAGCAATGTTAATGGAAAATATAGAGAAGAAACTTAGCTATTATAGATAGGGGAAAATATGAAACTTTTAGAAATAAATAATTTGAAAAAAAGCTTTGATGGAGAAGATGTATTAAAGGACATATCTCTCACGGTTGGACGTGGTGAGGTGCTTGGAATCATAGGACCATCGGGATCGGGAAAGTCAACACTGTTAAGGTGTGCAACAAATCTTGAAATACCGGATAAGGGTGAAATTAAATATGAAGGTACATTCGGTCTTGTATTCCAGAACTTTAATCTCTTCCCTCATTACAGTGTAATAAAGAATATTATTGATGCACCGCTTAAGGTACAAAAGAGAAGTAAAGATGAGGTCATAAAGGAAGCAAAGGTTCTTTTGAAAAAAATGGGATTGGATGATAAAGAAAATGCATATCCATATCAGCTTTCAGGTGGTCAGCAACAAAGAGTATCCATAGCAAGAGCTCTTGCTATGAAGCCGGATATACTTTTCTTTGACGAACCGACATCAGCACTTGATCCTGAACTTACCGGGGAAATTCTGAAAGTTATTAAAGAATTGGCAGAAGAAAAAATGACCATGGTTATAGTTACTCATGAAATGAATTTTGCTAAAAATGTAGCTGATAAAATCATATTTATGGACGATGGGTACATATGCGTACAAGGAACTCCGGAAGAAGTATTTGGTTCGTCTAACGAAAGAATGCAAGCTTTTCTGGGTAAATTTAGTCAAAATTAATGAATAAATTTAAAGCGCTGAGGGATGATTGATTTTCCCTTAGCTTTGTATTATACTGATTTATGCAGAAACTAAGCGAAAAAACATAAGTGAAAAGGATTGGTGTCAAATGAAAAAACTTGAGCAATTGTACGAGGGAAAAGCAAAGAAAGTATTAAAAACTGAAGATCCGGATGCCGTAATCGTGGATTATAAAGATGATGCGACAGCATTTAATGGCGAAAAGAAGGGCACAATAGTTGGTAAGGGAGTTATTAATAACCGTATGACCAACTATATTTTTCAGATTCTTGAAAAAGAGGAAGGCATACCTACACACTTTATAGAAGAAATAAGCGATAGAGAAACAGTGGTTAAAAAAGTGGAAATAGTACCTCTTGAAGTCATAGTTAGAAATGTAGCTGCAGGAAGTTTTTCTAAGAAGCTTGGTATAGAAGAAGGAACTAAATTATTGGCACCAACACTTGAATTTAGTTATAAAGATGATGATTTGGGTGATCCGATGATAAATGATTATTTTGCAATAGCAATCGGAGCTGCTACACGAGAAGAGATAGATAAGATAACGGAATATACATTTAAAATTAATAAAGTGATGAAGAAATTCTTTGCAGATGCAGGAATTGAGCTCATTGATTTCAAAATTGAGTTTGGAAGATTCAAGGGAGACATAATTCTGGCAGATGAAATATCACCTGATACATGCAGACTTTGGGATATGAAGACTCATGAAAAGCTTGATAAAGACAGATTTAGAAGAGATATGGGTAATGTTGAAGATGCTTATCAGGAAGTATTTAGAAGAATTGGAATAAAATAAGAGGAGTTTACATGGGAAACTTTGAAAAAATAACTACCGGAACAGGTGAAGAATGTGGAGTGTTTGGCGCTTATGACTTAGATGGCGGAAATGTTGCTTCCTCCATATATTATGGACTATTTGCATTGCAGCATAGAGGTCAGGAGAGCTGTGGGATTGCTGTGACGGATACATTTGGCGAACGTAAAGTTAAGTCAAAAAAGGGACTGGGGCTTGTTAATGATGTATTTAATGAGGATACTCTAAATGACTTGAAAGGAAACTTAGGATTAGGGCATGTAAGGTATTCGACTGCCGGTGGCTCAAGAGCAGAAAATGCACAACCACTAGTTATTAATTATGTAAAAGGAACACTGGGAATAGCTCATAACGGTAATTTAACTAATGCCGTAGAGTTGCGTCATGACTTGGAGTATACAGGAGCTATTTTTCAGACCACTATAGATTCCGAAGTAATTGCTTATCATATAGCTCGCGAGAGACTCAAAACAAACCTAGCTGAAGAAGCGGTAGCAAATGCTATGAAAAAACTTAAAGGTGCATACGCACTAGTAGTAACTTCACCAAGGAAAATGATTGGAGCAAGAGACCCATATGGACTAAAACCACTTTGTATAGGTAAGAGAGACAACACATATTTCCTTGCATCTGAGAGTTGCGCAATTTCAGCTGTAGGAGGTGAATTCGTTCGAGATGTTGAACCGGGTGAAATAGTCGTTTTCACTAAAGACGGTATTACTTCGGATACATCTCTAGCTATTTCAAAAGAGAAAGAAGCAAGATGTATATTTGAATATATTTATTTTGCGAGAACAGATAGTCATATAGATGGAATAAATGTATATCATTCCAGAATATTAGCCGGAAAAGCATTATATGAGTCTTATCCGATAGATGCCGATTTAGTAGTAGGTGTTCCTGATTCGGGATTAGTTGCTGCCAAGGGCTATTCAGAGGCTTCAAACATTCCATACGGAATGGCTTTTCACAAAAATAGTTATGTTGGACGCACCTTTATCAAACCAAAGCAAAGTCAAAGAGAAAGCAGTGTTAAAATAAAGCTTAATGTAATTGAAGAAGTTGTTAAGGGTAAGAGAATAGTAATGGTTGACGATTCTATAGTTCGAGGAACAACCTCAGCTAATATAATTAAAATGTTAAAAAAAGCAGGTGCTAAGGAAGTACATGTTAGAATTTCATCACCACCATTTTTATATCCATGCTATTTTGGGACAGATGTGCCTTCTAATGAACAACTTATTGCACATAGCCATACAAGAGAAGAGATATGCAAAATGATAGGTGCTGATTCTCTGGGATATTTAGAGCTGGATTCATTAAGCACTATTATAGGAGGGTTAGGATACTGTGATGCCTGTTTTACGGGTAAATATCCTATGGAAGTACCGGGTAAAGATATTTCACATGCATTTGAATAATGAAACCTGAAAGGAATAAGTATGAATAGAGACAGATATGTAAGCCCGCTTTCAGAGCGCTATGCAAGTAAAGAAATGCAATATATTTTTTCACCTGACAAGAAATTTAGGACATGGCGAAAACTCTGGATTGCACTTGCTGAAACAGAGAAGGAATTAGGACTTGATATTACCGATGAACAGATAGAAGAATTAAGAGCACATGCAGATGATATTAATTATGATGTAGCAGTCGAGCGAGAAAAGGTCGTTAGGCATGATGTTATGAGTCATGTTTATGCATATGGAGTGCAATGTCCTAAAGCTAAAGGTATTATTCATTTAGGAGCGACTTCATGTTATGTAGGTGACAATACGGATATTATAGTAATGGATGAAGCTCTTGAGCTTGTTAAAAAGAAACTTATAAATGTTCTTTCTGAATTGTCAAAATTTGCGGATAAATATAAAGACTTACCTACGTTGGG
>JBKEBP010000219.1:0-1581 GCA_047973235.1 Suipraeoptans sp.
TGCAAACATATAACGGACGTGCTGTTATTAGAATTGCAACATCGCAATAAATATCCTATCCATTTAGAAAAATTCGGATGGTCTGTAACCAAAGATTCAATAATTCCGCCTAACTTTACAAATGAAGATTTAGTAAAACTTACAGAAGAATCTTATGGAATAAAAATTGTTGAACCAATAATTATAGAACTCAATGTCGAAGTCCCCGAAGAAAAAATCTTATTCTGATAATGATGAAATTGATAGACAAGAATTATTACGCTTTTTAGAAGCAAATGATTTTACAAATGGACTGCTTACAGACGACAGTTTCATAGTAGTAAAAGGAGATTATGCCGTTGTACCCAGAAAAGCACCTATAACATATTCTCAATTAAAAACCTTACTAAACAATTTGGGATTGTCTTTACACGATTTTGAGATGTCTTTGGAATATCTTGAGAATAAAAAGGAGCTTGAAGACCTTATAAAAACAGGTTTTGAAACACCACCATATAAGAAAAAATAATACGGAACAATAAAAACTGCTCCGTATTACAGTTACTTCTTTTTCTTATCAGAACTCGCCACTAGAGTTATACCTAGTACAAGCGCTATTACCCATCCCACAGGACCAAAGAATAGTAACGCTATAAACATTAATACAAGTAAACAACCTTTCATTTTTTAGGTTTTACAGTATGGTAATTTATAATAGCATTAGAAGTTCCTCCCGAAAACTTCTCTATATTTAATATCTGCATTCCGAAGGAACCATACCAATGGTCTGCTTGAATAATATGATTAAGACTATTTCTTTTAGACCTGTAATTATTTTTTTCCGTATATCCTTTGAAATTTGAGAAATTAATCCAGTAAGCTAGATAATGTGGCGTAGGAAATTTTACGGAAATAAGTTTTCCGTCCGATTCCCTAAAATAACAGCGTATAGCTGTAATAATATCTCCATAGGTATTCTCAACTTCATAAATAGTAAAATCAGATTCATTATCTATTGGCTCATAACCTACGGGTTCCCCGACAAGTTTTTCAAATTCGGGTTGGGTAATTTTGCCTATGTAATTTATCATATTACTTGGCATTAGGTTAAACTTGTTCTGTCCGAAAAGCGGATTAAAAACATTAACAGAAACAAAAATGAGTACGAATAAGAATTTTTTCATAAATACGTGTTTAAATGTTAGTAAAATTATAGCTACTGTTTTACACGTATCTCAAATAAGAAGCGTGGACAAATACTCATCGGCATATCGGTACGACCAAGCACCTTGCTCCCAAACAAGTATAGCCCACGCTCTTTTATATAAAAAGCATAGACAATAACTCATTGTTTTTGGGAGCTTAGAAAATTGGTCGTTTTATATGCCCAAAACAATAGCTAACGCTATATTAATATTTCAACTACAAATATAGTAACATTTTAATAAATAGTATCTTTGGTGTGAATTGTATATAATTGCGTAACTTATTTACCAATAGAATCATCGTCTCTATGGAGTACTGTAGGGCTCAAGCGTATGCAGCAACGAGACTTTCCGGCTGCAATCGATGCCTTTCAAACTTTGTTGCGCTTACCCGGAA
>JBKEBP010000263.1:0-28018 GCA_047973235.1 Suipraeoptans sp.
ATGTTGTATCATCCGTAGGATAATCAACATCTGCATTGTCGAAAATTTCTTTATTATAAAAGATCCCTTGCACATTACACTGATACGGAAGCCCGTACTGCATACCACTATCTACAAAGGCTTCTTCCATTCCGGCAAGAGAGCTTTTAATACTTTCATTCTCATTAAGAAATTTACTGAGGTCAAGTAATACTCCTGCTTCGCTATACTCAGGTGCTTCACTAGCATCAACCCAAAATAAGTCCGGAAGTGTTCCGTCTGTTGCTGCAAGTTTCATGTTCTTTGAGTGAGATTCTGTATCGGATGCCACAAATTCCACTTCATATTTACCCTCATTCTTTTCATTAAATGCTTGTACTATGTTATAAGTCGCTGCTTCTTGACTTTCAGGATTTGCTACATGAATACCAAATTTTACTGATACCTTACCTCCTGATGTCTCCTTTTCCTCACTTCCTCCACATCCTGTTACTAGTCCAAATAATAAAATAACTACCGATACTAGTGAAACCATTTTTCTAATAATTTTCTTTTTCATTATGTCCCTCCATTTCCAATGTGTGGAACCCGTTCCATTTTTTGGTATTAAATAAGCCTTCGAGTCGAAGGCTCTTTGTGTGGAACCCGTTCCATTGATGTTACTATCATTATATTCCGTATTCTTTTAAGTGTCAATATACTTTGTATTGTCTAATTTTAACAAATTGTATAACACCTTTTTATAAGATTTTACTAGTAGTTGTATCTCCTCTAATAATACTTGCCTCTAATTGCACTTTGCGATTATAATACTCTTTCCCCTCAATTTTATTTACAATAAGCCTTGCCGATTCGGCTGCCAATTTTTGAATTGGTTGTTTAATTATTGTAAAATTCGGATAATATACGTCTGTAATATATGTACCATCATATGCTATCACTTTTAAATTTTCCGGGATATGTCGTCCATGCTCTTGCGAAATTTTCATATAACACATAGCTAATAAGTCCGTGCCAAATACACCATCTATTTCCGGATATTTCTCAAATACTTCCCTGCAGACTTTCATAAAGTAATCTATCTCAAATCTATTAATTTCCAACTCATACGTATATACCTTTACACCTTTTTCTATTAGGAATTTCTCAAAAGAGATATAGCGTTCCAGTGCCGGGGCTTCTACTTGTTTCGCCTGACTAAACTGTATAACAGCTTTACACCTTGAATTGTATAATTCTTCTGCGGCCATTCGTCCTGCCTTATTGTGGTCCACTGCCACTACCGGTATTTTTTCATCAATGTATCTGTCTAAAGCTACAATAGGTTTATTTACACTTGCATACACCTGACTGTTGAGCGAATGAACTCCTGTTATCAATCCATCAACAATATGTCTTTTGAGCATTTCTAAATATTCAAGTTCATAATTCTTCTCTTTGTTTGTATTGCAAATCATCGTTTTGTATCCACGCTCATATAACTCGTTCTCAGCATAATTTACAAACTCAGAGAAAAAAGGATGAGCTATCGTTGGCACTAATATTCCGACTATACCGGTTCTACTATGATATAAATTTCTCGCAAGTTCATTTGGAATATAGTTAAGCTCTTTCATAGCTTTGTCAATTTTTTTTCTCGTTTCATCTGCAACATACCCGGTGTTGTTTACCGCTCTTGAAACCGTTCCGACTCCAACTCCCGCTCTTTTCGCAACATCCTTAATTCCCGCCATTATAATCATCCTTTTCAAATGTTTTTTTAATACTATCGCAGATTTCTAAAATATGCAACCGTTTCCACATTTAAACTAAAAAAGTCCTACTCATCTCTAAATCTAAACTCTAAATTGACATTTTTCATTTCAGCGATATAGGCCTTAAGTTTTGCAGAATCGCCTATATCTGCAAGACCTCTAATCACCTGCATATGATTTTTGTAGTCATGTCGCCATGCGCTAGTTTCCGTATAAAGCAATTTTGTTTCCTCATAATGCATTTGTTTCAATTCTAATTCCTGTAATTTGATTTTCTGTTCATTCATTTCATTAGCTTTTACAATCATGGAATGATAAAATATACAAAGGCTAATGAGCACCAGAATAAGTAATATAAGATTATAGATTTCATTAACTTTATATTTATTGTATGCTAATATATAGTGCTGAAACAACGTAGTACCAAAAAATTGGACCCTATTTGTCTGGATAACAATCGTAAGTTTAGCAACAATAAACAATGCTGTTACTTTCGATGATATCTTAGAAGCTCTCGGATTAAGGCTGTCAATAATATCTTTGAGCAGGCACATTAACAATATCGAAAAAGCATGAATAATTAGAAGTTCACCTACACTTAATACTTCATGTACGTCATTCTGAACTATCTCATCAAATGCATTATTTTGTGCCAGTACAAGTGATACACTATGGTATATTACATACAGCAGCAATGAAGTTACTACTCCTAAAAGCTTATCTACGTCTCGGCCATAGTGAAATCCCCATAAAAATAGCCATACGAGCAAATAATAAATACTATAAAAATAAATATGTCTGGCATCGTCAAATCGATCGTAATATCCTATCCTGCTTGTTATCATTACTAAAGAAAGTATCGTCAGCATAACCGGTCGCGGAATCCTTGATTTGAACTTATCATATAAACTATTAAGCAGTATTATATTCGCAAAAATTGTGCATCCTTCATTTACTAATGAAGTCATTGAAATCATATTCTCCCCTTTTTCAAATGTAGTATTATGGATATAGCCACCAATACTACAATTATTCCCACAATTGAAGCCCATACCAATATATTGTTTTCGTTTTCTAGTCCTTCCATTTCTTCTAGTGTTTCTTTTACTTGTACAAACGTCAAATCGGAATTAACATCATCACTATTCAAAAATTGATACTGTGGAAACCCAACTAAGAATGTTGCAAATCTAATATCATTATCCTTGTTCTCTACATTGCTATATGAATAAACCACCGAGTATTCACCACTATACTCAGAAATATAGTCGGAGTCATTATAGCCGTAAGATGCAAATGTAATATTACAGTCGATGCAGTCCCCTGTGATTGTTACTTTGAATTCTTCGGGAAATGTTTCATCATCCGTTAATTGGCTAGACAAGTATGACATATTAAGACCATACATATCCTCGTACTTACTTATAATATTATTGATTTTATAGCTAAGAGTGAACTCCTGCGCACCCGTGTTTGCTACTTCCCATGTAAGATTTGAATACGTGTGGTTACTTTCAACTTCCGCTTTTATAGATGTGCCATCAGTATTTTTTACAGAAAAATCATATACATTTTCATATTCTAACTTTTTACTGAGTTGCAATACATTTTCTGTATTAACGTCACAGTACCATGTTTCATTTACTTCAGCACTTCCATCGTTAAATATTTCAACAGTCGTTAAATAATTATATACTTTTAAATTCGGAGTCTCTTGTTGTCCGCTTGAATTAAGAAAATATGTTGACTCTATAAAAATAATAAGCATAAATATTACTACTACGATAATTCGCTTAATTTTGTTTCTCGTCTTTTTCTTTTTCAATTTCATAAACATATTTCCAATCGGTATGCTCACTCTTATACATCTGATAAACGTATATATGTTTCAAAATATCCGTTTTCGGCATTTCTATTTATATATCCTTTATATTTTTCGACAATTGTATCAATTTGATTAAGTCCTATTCCGTGACCGGGTTTAGTCTTTGATGAGACATATTTATCATTTTCCTGCAATACAATATTCGTTGCTGTGTTTTTGATATATATTGCTAACTGTCCCTTAATACTCGACATATTTAATACTACTATTTTCCCTTCCTTCGGTAAATCACTACGCTCACAGCCTTCAATTGCATTATCCAATAAGTTCGCTATTAGCGTAATTAAATCAACCTGACTGAAATCCTCATTTATTATGACATTAATATTTGCATGAAATTTAATACCAATATTCTCTGCCATCTTACGTTTTACATTTATAATTGCATCCAATAGTTCATTTCCGGTATTTATAACAAAATCCAGTTTTGATGAGTCCGGTATTAATCCATCAATATACTCAACAACTTCCTGCAACTTATCCTCGTCAGAAAGGTTTTTTATCTCTTCTATATGCTTCTTATATTCTTCACGCCATTCTCTCGTCGCTTGATATAGACTTTTCACCTCATTATAGTGGATGTTCTCCAGCTCTGCTTTTTTTAGTTTAGTACGTCTTTTCTCACTCTTAATACTCGTACTAACTATAACCCTAAATATTGTATATATCGTAAGCAATGTAATACACATAATTAGTATTGTTTGATAGGTAAATTTTTTAAATTCTGATTCAAAACTCGTAAGTTGCATTATCTGATATTCAGAAAATGTATGAATTAATATTACATATATATTAACTGTGAATGATACAGTCGTCATTAGAAGTAGATTTTTAGTAGAAGTAAAGTTATTATCATCTATATTTACGGTAAGCAAATAAACCATTAAAATCGCAAGACAAATACATAAAACTATTGAGATTAACTTTGCCAAAATTGTTACGTTTAGCAGCAATTGGTAAATAGCCTCTTCCACGGATACACAAATGTACATAATGACTCGTGAATTCATCACCCAACAGAAAGTTTCAATTTTCTTCTGCTTGTAATACAGTGTAGAAAATATCCCAATAATTATCCCCAAAATAATATTAATAATTAGTGAATCAAACTCATATCTTATAAGCATGACTCCCAGTATAAAACTTAGAGCTAAAATACCGGTATAGTATATATACGGAATTCTTTCCCCTTTTAGCCTAATGTGAACCAGGTACATAGAAATTCCATTAACTATAACTGCCCCAACCAAAATAGTTATTAAATCACACATTTCACCCTCCACAATAAAAACCCCCTAAATCCATTAAACTACATGTTGCATGTGCAATGCACCGTGTTTTTATTAATAATTGTGCGATTTGAGAAATCATTCACTTTCTATGTCCTATATGGTAATTACACCTCTTATTCCAGTGCCCAAATGTGACTATTAGATACACGTTTTTTTACTGCGCACTTTTACTAAGTTTTTGTGTCCGGTATACCGATTATCTAAACACTGTTTGTTTTGTTTGTTTTGTTTTTCGTGCACTTTAAATGGCATTTGGTGCATATTTATTTGACTTTTGTTACTATTTTGTGTTTTATTTTAAAAATAACTTGATTTTTTTTATTATATTCGTAATATTAAGTATAGGAGAGGGTGAAAGGGGGTACCAAGCTATGCGAATTGCAATATGCGATGATGATAAGAAGGTGTCCGGGATAATCAAAGAATACTTGTACTCTTGGGGTGATAGAAACGATCATCCGGTTGAGTTAGACGATTTTTCCAGCGCTGAACAGTTTTTGTTTCATTATGCACCACTAATAAATCAGTATGACTTGCTGTTCCTAGATATTAAAATGGATGGAATGTCAGGTGTTGACTTGGCAAAACTCATTAGAAAAAATGACAACAAACTACCAATTGCATTCCTAACCGGTAGTAAGGAATACGCATTAATCGGATATGATCTTGATGCGCTTTATTATCTTTTAAAACCGGTAAGTCGTAACGACATATTTAAATGTCTTGATAAAGTATGTTCTCATAATAACGAAGATGACAATCCATCACTAATTATCTATTCAAATAGAATAATGAGTAAGATTGCCTATACCGATATTATTTATATCGAATCTATGGCACATTATGTCTTTATCCATACTACTAACGCGGATATTAAGCTTAAAAAAGGTATTAGTGAGCTCGAGGATGAATTATCCGGTGAACATTTTGTTCGCATACAGCGCTCATTTATTGTTAATCTTAAGTATATTAAAGAATTGTCCAGAAACACTTTAACACTCGACAACAATCAAGTGCTATCCGTTAGCTACAACCGGTGGATAGATGTCAACAATTCATTTATGAAATATCATATGTCAATAGCACAATAAGATTACAAATCACAATCGGCAAATCACAATCGACAATGCTGCTGTGTATTTGTGTATTTGTGTATTCTTACTTTTTTACTTTTCATCCTCATCTTGCCAACTAAAATCTAACTGCTTTTCATCCATTTCCTTAATATACGCTTCCAACGCCTCCGTATTGCCCGCCTCAGCAAAACCTCGTATTACCTGGATATGATTGCGGTAATCATGGCGCCACGCTCGTGTACTATTATATAATTCCTTCATCTTATTATAGTGAATTTGATCAAGCTCGGCTTTTTGTATACTAATATAATTTCTTATATTAGCTTTTGATTGCTGTATCATAGACTGATAAAAAGAATATATACTCATCAAAACCAGCATAGACAAAGTTATAATCAATAACTCCAATGCCAGAAACCCCAAATATATATCCGGGTTCACAGATAATAGTGTAAATCCAAGCTCCTGCGCACCGATCATGCAAGTCGATACCACTATGTTTACGGAAATAAGTAAAATAAGAACTGAAGTAGATAGACCTGACCCTCTCCTACCATCTTTGTCACTCATTATATACAATGGTATGGCTATAACTATTAATGATACTAAATTGCACATGATAACCGCTGCAACAGTCATTTGTTCCGCAATTAAATACGACTCATATCCAACAAAAGTATCAAATACAAGCATCTTCCCAATTGTTGTATTAAGATTTTTTAAAATCAGCATGAGACATTCTACAATGGTAACCCAGAAAAGCTTTTCAAGTGTCTTCCCTTTAAATGCCGCTATAATATAAATAAAAAGAATTGTATTGTATATTATCAATGAGTAATTATCATTAATTCCAAATTTGTAAGTCAACACATAGCGTATGCCCATTCTAATAATAGTCATAGCCAGCAGCATATAGATAAAGCGAGTCTTCGGTTCCAGCTTTTTGTATAGAAACGCAAGTAAAATCCCATTAGAAATCGCAGTAAATAAAAAGTCTAGTATTATATTAAGGTTAGATACAATTTTTTCCACTATTACATCCTCTGTTGCTATTACGTCCTCTATTGCTATTACAATTATACACTAGGTAGTCTTATCAAAGTTTCAAAGTTCTTTCCTTTTGCATTTCTGCTTATATATCCATTATATTTTTCTACTATAGCATCTATCTGGGTAAGTCCGATGCCATGGTTTTCCGATGATTTTGAAGTTATGTATCTTCCTGATTCATCCTGTTTAATATTCGCTGCAGTATTTTTGACATATATTCCTATTTGCCCCTTTATATTATAAACTTGCAGTAATATTTCCTTTTTAATTGTGTCGTCTCCAACACGCTCACAGCCTTCAATTGCATTGTCAAGAAGATTACCTATTAGTGTCGTCATATCCACTTGTGCCATTTCTTCACTAATAGACGTTTGTATATTGGCCATAAATTCAATTCCCTGTGATTCAGCCTTTGTGATCTTTGAATTAATAATAGCATCCATCAATTCATTGCCTGTATTCACCCTAAACTCCATCTTATGCGTTGACTTCTCTATATTATCAATATATTTAATTATATCATCCTTCCTATCATTCTTTAAAAGATAGGAAATTGTTTTAATCTGTTTTTTATACCCTTTACGCCATGTGTCTGTTTCGTGATAAAGCATCTGAACTTCTTTGTAATGAATCTTCTCTTGTTCACTTTTTATAATTATAGATTCTTGTTTTTTATTTTTTATACCTTGCTTTACTAAGTAACGATACAAGTTACAAAATAGCAACAAAATTACCGCCAATAGCAATTCGGAAGAATATTTATAAGAAATAAATTCAATCGGCAAATCTAATACTCTGGTCTCATAATAGTCAAAAAAGTATTGCATTGCAGCTATATATGTATTTATAAGTGAAGACACAAGAGTCATAATAATCAAGTTTGTTGTTGATATTCTATCCTCATCTTTCCTCATCTTTCCTTTCTGTGGAAAGTGCAAACACCAATGCTGCCGATAAAAAAGTTGCACCAATAATAGCTATTACCTGGTTTAAATAAAATGTGTCCGGTAGGTAGTATCGTAATACATCGACCAATGAAATACTGACATACGTTATCGTTCTTGCAATAACAACCCAACACAAAGCAATAACAAATTCACATTTATAATAAAAAATAACAAATATAACGATTGCTGCCATTGTTATAAGCTCAAACATATACGGGTTCAACCCACTGTAATCCCGCATATACAAAATAGGAACATACATGAGTGTAATTAACAGAAAAAGAGCCTTCGGAAAGGCTTTTGTGCCAATCTTTAAGTGAACAAGAAACATACCAAATCCGTTTATTATTAAGGATTCGATTAAAAGCATTAATATATTATCCATATAATTCCCTTAACCTCTCTCCTATTGTTATATAATAAAATGAGAAAAACTGCAATTCTTTACACTTATTCGATATTTCCAAGGTGCTCCATAAAATTTCTTTTGTTTTCTATCGCAGTAGTCTTCGGACGTCCCAGATCCTCTCTGGAACCGACTGAACATTTTATCTCTATAAAACATAGTTTGTTGCTATTTTTAGCAACTCTTAGTGCGTCAATAAGGTTTTTCTTATCTTCTACTTTGATTGCATTTTCATACCCACATCCCTTTGCAATCATAACTAAATCAACTTTATCTGCTGCTGTCGGCATGCCTCCTACAGTTTCGTGTGCTCCATTATTAATTACTATGTGAATCATATTCTTTAATGCGCTTGTTCCAACTAAAGCCATTGCACCCATATGCATTAACAGTGCTCCATCTCCATCGATACACCATATTCGCTGATTTGGTTTATTAGCTGCAATGCCCAATGCAATTGATGAACTATGTCCCATTGATCCTACTGTCAAGAAATCGTATTTATGGCTTTGCCCTCTAGTTTCACGTATCTCATATAATTCTCTGCTAGCCTTACCGGTCGTTGATACAATTGGGTCTTCTTCTGATATATCTACGACCGTATTTATAATATCTTCTCTGCTTAGTTGATATTCATTTTTATATTCAATATGTTTGTTGAAATTCAATGCATTTTTCCGTACTACAAAAGCCACACTTTTTCCTTCATCAAGTAATTTCGAAAAGTTTACCATAGCACACTCTACTTCCGCAACTGTTGAATATTGACTAAGTACAAATACCTCGATGTCTAATAGTTTTAATAATTCAAGTGTTATTTCTCCTTGAAAAACATGTTGAGGCTCATCCTTTATACCCGGCTCCCCTCTCCATCCAATTATAAAAATAGTTGGAATACTATATACTTTTTCGTTTAAAAGTGATGCTATTGGGTTTACAGCATTTCCTTCTCCACTATTTTGCATATATACAACAGGTATTTTATTTGTTGCAAGATGATAACCTGCTGCAATTGCCGTGCTATTTCCCTCGTTTGCAGCAATTACATGATGTTTCAAATCCGTACCATATTTCTCAATTAAGCAATTGCATAGAGCGTTCAATTGTGAATCCGGAACTCCTGTATAAAAATCAGCATCAATTATTTCCAATAGTTTCTCTGCTTCCATATGATTATATCTCCTCCTACTAAACGGATAATATTTTTCTATAAATAATATCTATTGCATTAGTATCTAGTTTAACCGGATTATTTTTTAATCTTGTTAGGTTCACACTATTCTGCAATATACTAAGTTCTAAATTATTCCGCATTTCTATTCCCGGCAAATTCATTTTGTTTAACATTTCTTTTAAAAAAATAATAGCTTCATGTGCCGATTTACATCCTAAAGCTGATGCAATCTCTTGGAACTTGTGTATTAGGTACTCTTCTCCTCTATCGTCAATACACTTATTGGTATTCAACACCATATACTCCCATACATTCACCATGCACAAGGCTGCAGCATATCCATGCGGGATTGTGTACAAACTTGTCAGTTTATATGACATAGCATGACCTGCCGTTGTTTGTGTTATATTAATAGCTTTACCTGCAATATTAGATGCATATAGCATCTTGTTGTTACCTTCTTCACTGTTTATAAAATACTCTTCTTTGTAATTAATTATAGTCTCTATGGCCTGCTTAGATAAGGCAATACTTTCTGTTGTAGAATTAATTGACCAAAATGACTCTATTGCATGACTTAGCGCATCTAACATAGTTGATTTTCTGTGAAAATCGGGAAGGGTTTCTAGTGTTGAAGAATCAAATATAACTGTGGATGGTATACATTTTTCATCAGATATAGAAAGTTTTTCACCATTATGATATATGACAGCATATTTCGTCGCTTCACTTCCTGTACCTGCTGTCGTTGGAACTGCTATAAATTCAATATCATTATGCACCGGACTATACTTCCAAAAATCTTCTTTTAATTCAATTTCTTTTAAATATAGTTTGATACATTTCGCCACATCTATTGCACTTCCTCCCCCAACTGCTAAAATCATGTTACACTTTGCCCGGTGAAAAAGCGATACACCTTTAACGACAGAGCCACTTAGGGGATTAGGTTCAAAATCATTAAACTCCACCAGTTCTACACCCATTCTATCTTTCAGTTCTTTGAGGTATCTACTTATTTGTAGTTTGTCAAATGATTTTCCACAAACCAGTAATACTCTAGGTTTCGCCTTTAGGGAAAAGATCTCATCTATCTTCCTATAATCATTTCTTACTTCAATACTTTTCTGCATACTAACTCTATTTACTCCTTAATTATCTTCGGGAATTAATCTTATGATGTCCTTAAAAGGCATGCACGTATCATCACATTCCTTTGCTCTGTGGTTTTTCAGAATCATTTCAGCTGCGTTTTGCATTGCCGGAAATCCCGTCCTTGTAAGTTGGTTGGCATAGATAACCACATTTACTCCTTTGTCCTTAAATTCTTCTTCTGTGACATCATTAAACGACGTTGGAACTACTACTATTGGTGTAAATGTGTCTTTATCCCTAAATCTGGTTACAAACTCGAAGATCTCACTTGATTCCTTTCTTCTGCTATGAATCATTATTGCATCAGCACCTGCTTCAACGAATGCAAACGCTCGCTCAATAGCATCATCCATACCCCTTTCTAATATTAAGCTTTCTATACGTGCACATATCATAAACTCCTTTGTCCTCTGTGCATTTTTCCCTGCTCTTATCTTGTCAGAAAAATTATCTATACTAGCTTGTGTCTGCTCTACTTCCGTTCCGAATAAAGAGTTTTTCTTTAATCCTGTTTTATCTTCTATTATTATCATCGAAACTCCCATTCGTTCTAAAGTTCGAACAGTATATATAAAGTGTTCCGTCTGTCCTCCTGTATCTCCATCAAAAATAATTGGTTTTGTCGTAACTTCCATTATGTCATCAATAGTTCTAAACCTGGATGTCATATCAACTAACTCAATATCAGGCTTACCTTTAGCTGTCGAATCACATAAAGAACTTACCCACATAGCATCAAACTGATGCGCTCCACCATCTTCATTAACAATTGTATTCTCGGCTATAAGGCCTGTTAATCCACTATGTGTTTCGATAGCGGTGACAAGCCCTTTGATTGTGAGCATTTTTCTAAGTCTCGCACGTCGTATATCCGGTGTTGAGATCTCTGCTCTTGCTCTTTTCTCCAGGTCCATATACTTTTCTTCATTTGCATATGGGTACTCAACTAGTCGTCCACCATATCCGGCTAATATCGATACCACCTCATCACGTATTGGTTTTTGAAATCCGGATAACCAATCATTTCCATGAACTACATATGTTGGCAGATACTTTTCCAAATTTTCTTTATAACTAAGTGTTCTTTGCTCAACCACCTTATATACATCAGTGATATTTTCAAACATTGTTTTTCTTTCTTCAAATGGAAGCAACGGGAATCTTTTATATCCGGCTACTGCCTCATCAGACAATACACCAATAATCAGTTTGCCCAGGCTTGCAGCCTTTTTTATAATGCTTATATGGCCACTGTGAAGCATATCTGTAGAAAAGCACATATATACTGTTCTTTGTTCTATCTCCTTTAAACGATTAGCTACAACAGCCAAGTCCTCAGGGGTGTCTACTTCACTGCATAGACTGTTTTTTATATCAAGTGGATAAATTACACATTTATCCGAAATCTCATTAAAAGCTGCTTCAGCATAGCAATTACTATTATCTGCTTCACAAAATTCAATAATCTTATCTAACCATTGCTGCCAGTCCTTCTTGTCTAATTTATATAGAGGTTGAGCAGCAACTGAATTATTGAAAAATTCAATACCTATTTTACTTATTTTTTTGTCCTGAATTACCGCTTTGAAGTCTTTCTCCGGTAACATTAATGTTGAGCTTATAGCCATACAACTACTTTCGTGCTCTAAAAGTTCATCAAGAACAGCATCTTCAAATACCATATCACCATGCATTAGAATAATGTCATCATTCAAATACTCTCTCGCACAAAAAATACTATATATATAGTTTGTCTCTTTATATAGAGGATTCTTGATAAATATTATCTCGACATCTAAGTTAAGACTTTGACAGTAATTAACCAATACCCCATCAAAGAGTCCTGTCGTAATAATCACTTCCCGGATGCCTCTCTTACATAATTGCCGTAGCTGACGGCTAATAATCGTTTCTTTTTTTGAAATATCGGTCATACATTTGGGCTGCTTTTCTACCAAATCCCCCATTCTACTTCCCAGTCCTGAATTTAAGATTAATGCTTTCATTTTATTTCCTCACTTTCACTTCTTCTTTTTGAAGAAATCTCTGTAAATATTTATATTTTTACTAATATGTAAAATCACATATATAGCGAAAATTATTAGTAATGCCACTCTAATGGCTATCGACTCATAAGAATAACTAAGTATAAAACTAGTTAAAATAATGAGACCGGAAATTCGTAAAATAAATCTTAGATCATATATATCCTTTTTCAGAATATGCTTCATTGCCAAATAGTCGATAATCACCTGTAGAATATACGATATCATTGTAGTATACCCCGCAGCTAAATACCCAAATCGTGGTATGAGTAATATATTAAGTACTACATTTACTATTGCGGAACAGACGCTTCCAAGCATTACATACTTGGGCTTCTTGTAATAATAAATCACATTGGCAAAAATATAATATAGTGCTGAAAAAAATACGCCTGCAATAA
This sequence comes from Suipraeoptans sp., assembly GCA_047973235.1. Lineage (GTDB taxonomy): Bacteria > Bacillota > Clostridia > Lachnospirales > Lachnospiraceae > Aequitasia. Next base: position 13,165 of record JBKEBP010000263.1, read on the forward strand.
TTGCCGGTATGGCGTAAATGCCATTATGATACGATTCGGGCGCTAAAATCCTCATTATTTCAGGCGCAATTAGCATAAATGCAATGCAAAGTAATCCATACCCATGTATTAATACCTTTGTCAGTTTTGCTAATTCATCAAATTTATTTTGGCTGCACTTTTCATATGTCCACGGCATTAGTGATGCATTTATTGACTGCCAGAATATTTTCACTATTGAAGCCGCATTATAAGCAATACTATATATACCTGCATATGAATTCCCCACAATATTAGAAATCATTATTCTATCCATATGATTTAAAATATGTAATGAGAGATAATGGGGGATGAGAGGTAGATTAAACCTAAAAGCAAATTTCCAGTATTCTACTTTGATTTTGCCTTTAGCCTTGTATGCTAAATATAAAAAGAGTGCAATGTAAAAGACTAAAAATACATTTCTAGCTCCTACTATTCGTGCAAGTACCTTTCTCTCCTCAAACAAAATGACTCCAAGAATTCCACAGATTGGAGAAACAACTGCTATTACAAGCGTTATAATCGCAGATGCCTTGTACCTATACTCAAATCGCTGCTTTACTGTCCAGATTGACAAAGCCTCGAAAAACGTTAGTAGTATTGACATATACAGTATTAATGTAAAAGGCAAGCTCATAAAGTTGTATACGAATTTAGAGAAGTATAATATTATTGAGCAAACAGAAATCGAAATTAGTATACTCAAAGTGCACATGGACCATGCAAAAACATCTCTGTTTTTCTTATACTCTATCATTCCGTTATTAAACACACCTTTTGATAAGCAAAATCCTGTAAATATTATTAAAATCTCATACCAGGAAAAAAAAAGTGTTACTTCTCCATATTCGCTTGTTGTCATAAGTCTTGTGTAAATAGGCGAAGTAATAATCGACAATCCCTTTTGAATCATCTGTGTCATCATAAGCACTAATGAAGCCTTGGCCGCAGGTGATAGAGCACTCAAGTTATTCAATTTCTTTTTTATCCACATGCTTTTTATTCTTTCCTCTCAGCGCATACATGCTTAGCATTTTCTGCCATAACTAAGAATGCCCAAAAGAAAATGCAGTAGTCGTAATACTCCGTGAGCATTCCAAACATGTAAACGAAAATTCCAAAACTTAAAATTTTAGCATAAAAAGTAGTTTTAACTTCAGTTAACTTCTTAGCTGAATAGACTAGGATATATATATATAGTCCAAGTAAAACCACACCTCCACAGTACATTACCTCCAAGAACCGGTTGTGTGCATGTAAGCCTGCCGGACTACTTTCTACAAATCCAATTTTAACTGCTCTTGTTGTATAGACTTCTCTACCATAACCAAATATGGGACTAGCCTTAATATATTGAATATTCCTTTCCCAAATAATAGTACGACTTGTCAAAGTCAAATTACGTTGAAGAATATTAACAATTATATACTCGAAATATACCTGTAACTGAAATATAACAATAGCAACGAACGCTGCAATATTTGTAACCAATAATGTGAAACTATTAAATATTTTGTCTGTGAAAATATATTTGTGAAAATACCCCTTTTTCTTTTTTAAGCTCAATACTCCCAGCAATGTCATAAGCGTAACAACAACAAGTGTCATGCCCGACCAAATTTTTATTGCTGTAATCCATGCCGCTGCATAAACTAGTAAAATGTGTAGTTTACATGACTTGTAATATACATTCTTTAGTAGAACCAGCAGCAATGCAGGAAGAATAAAATTAATATTTTGGTTATCGTATCCAAGTAAATAGTTATTCGAATAGTATGATGTTGTATATAATCCATTTGGCATAAGCAACACACAAAAGCAGTTCGCAACAACATATACTGTCAATATATTTAGAATAGTTTTAAACAATGTATTAGGATTGTTTTTTAAAATGATATCTATAAAAATAGCAAATCCGATAAACTGAATAGCCTGAGTAAGTATACTCATCGTCCTTCCATTTTGAATATATGTATTTACTAAAAAATACGCATAATATATTATAAGGAGTATTACTACTCTCGAGCTCTCTCCGCTTCTTTTACGAATAATTACCCTTTTGTTAACATTAAAAAACTGAAGATACAATACTATTAACAGCAGCACACTCTGTGCTATTGTAAAAATTCTATTTGTAAAATCGAAATATCGAAGAGCTGCTGGTTCTATCAAAATCAGCGCGAAAATGTAGGAAATTAATCCCTTACTTATTGTCTTTTTATTAATATACATATTCTTCCGGTCTCCTAAGAATGCTTTTGGTAACTTAATTAAATAGTTCTTCATGTGACCCCTGCCTGTCTTTCATGGGGGGCGGTGTCATATAATCTCCATACAAATGTGTCAAATATTCATCAATATTACCAAGTGTTTTATATTGCATTCCTTCAAACTCTATACTTATTGGGTTTTTAACCCATTCTTCTTTAATCATTTCTTTTTTCATTTTATACACGCTATAAAGATTGATATACCATCCTGTTTTTTTGCTTTCAAAGTATTTCTCATTCCATCTTGCCAGCCTTATATAGTCTCCTGTATTACAAAATAAATTCGTTGGCAAATAAAAAAAACGTCTTATCGCATGTGTAATGAAATATCTTATTTTTCCGTACTTAGATGTATTAGGTTTGAATACACTTTTATACTTTATAGACATTTTGTAAAATTCAACTGCTGTGCGTCGTATTTGCCAGTGGATATTTCCTCTAATAACATTACTTGTCCACTTCGCAATCAAAAAAATATCAATGCAATTTTGTCCCTCATACAGAATCTTGCCGAACATTCTAGGATAATTGCTGTTCACTTTATTGTCTATATATGTGAAGTTAGAGTCCTCCAATTCTTTCGATAGAATCTCACTTAACCTATGCCAGTCGTCATATTTCAGTCCGATATCGATATCATCATCCCACGGAATAAATCCTTTATGTCTTACAGCTCCTAGTGCTGAACCCGCTAGCAAATAAAACTCTATATTATATCTATCACATATATCCTTTAAGTTTCTAAGCGCCAAAACTGCCATTTGCTGGTGTTTATTTAAATATTCATTCATATAGCTTACCTCTACCTATCCAAACCTTTCCCCATGTCTGATTATCCTATCAGCCTCGTTAGGCAATGTCATATAATCGCCATATAAATGTTTCAGATAAGCGTCAGTATCATTTACAGTTGGATAATAATCATCTACAAAAAATACCTTGCTTGGACATTTAAGCCATTCTGACGATATCAATTCTTGTTCTAAACCATATGCACTATAAATATTTAAATAGTAGTCATTATTTATACCCGAGAATCTCACTTCATTTTTGTCAATCATATCCAAGATCCTTTTGTCGGAAAAGAATATAGATACCAATCTTGAAATATACACTTTGATACGTGCTTTAAGATTTGTCGTTTCTCTATGATTGGCATATCCTATTTTAGCTTTAAACATCTTAAATAATACCTTTCTGCTATACCACTGAAGCTTTCTATGTATATGATTATTGGCAGTTTTAACTAATATAAATACATCAACACAGCAATATCCGTTATATAAGATCTTTCCATAAAGACGTGGATAGCTGCTATCACTAGTATTATCAATAAACTTAAAATCCTTAGATAAATTTTCTCTCAAAACTCTATAAGCCTCGCCCTTATCTTCACAGAATATCCCTATATCAATGTCATCATCCCATGGAATGAATCCCTTATGTCTCACAGCACCAAGTGTTGTTCCCGCCAGAAGATAATACCTAATATTATTATTTTCAAAAATTTCAGCGAGTTCTTTTAACGCTTCATATGCCTTTATTTGGAAGTCTTTCAAATCAAACTTATTCATTATCTCTGATGTCTCATTTCTACTCTATTTAAGATTTTCACTTTGTGCTTACTTTTTCGTTCCTCTTTTGGGGGGAATTTAAGATAATCTCCATATAAGTTTGTTAGAATCTGTTCAGCAAGTCTTGGTACATTAACATACAAGTCTTCGAATTTACTCTTTCGGGCGGGCTCATATGAATCCTTTAAAGTGATTTCACGTTTTCCGTATTCACTCGGCACGATTATAATACTACTCGATTCATCATACGAATATTTTTTCAATATAGTAGTCGCCCTTTGTAGTAACTTCTCCGTATTTAATACTTTACTCAAATTTAAACTTCTTGCTAAACTAATAGCCATTCTCTCAAATAGGTTGTACTTTCTTCGTCCTATGTTTTCTATATGACCCATGCGAGCCAACCCCTTGTGGAGATAGTAGAAATAATAATGTACATTTTGCATAACACTTCCCTTGGGCATTCCATACATTATCATTATGTCCATCCATACATTAGTTGTTTTTCTCTCACTGAAATAGTCCATTTCCAACTCGATATCACTGCAATATAATTGTGCTATTTCACCGACTGATTTCCCTTTTATACTTTCTTCATACGATACCCAATACATATTATCCGGCAGCTCGGATTTGACAATACTACAAAATTTCTCATAGTCAGGCCGAGGCATGGCTATATCTAAATCATCATCCCAAGGAATGAATCCTTCATGCCTGATAGCTCCCAACATTGAACCATCTATTAAATAATAACGGAGTTCATACTTATCACATATTCTGATATATTCTTTTAAAATTTTTTTGCATATATCTTGTATTTCTTTGGTTACATCATTACTCATTATTACTAACTCCGTTTTCTTTTTCCTATAAATACTTGCTTGTAACTATCCGTAATGAGTTCCCAGCTATAGGCACACTTGATTCTGCTCTTTGCTTGAGTACCCATTTCTTCTGTTTGATCTATCGTCATATTGTCAACTCTATCAATCAATGCTGCCAAATTACCCTTTTCTTTATTCCAATAAACTGCATTGTCTTTCGCAACTTCTACATTGAAAACGACATTGATTAAAAGATTTACATTTGTACTTCCAAGTGCTTCGAGTAGGCTTGGATTTGTACCTCCGACCTCATGCCCATGTAAATACCCGTATGCGTTCTCCCTGACTTTCATTAACATCTCTTCATTGTATAAAGTGCCTACAAACTTAATGCGATCGTCCATTTCCAAGTTTAATTTTTCCTCCAATATATCCAGGAATTTTTCATTTGTCTCAGTTATAATAACCAGATTTCTCTCGCTTTTGCTCTGCATAAATTCGCGTATCATTACTTCATAATTGTTTTCAGGTACAAATCTGCCAACTATAAGATAATAAGACTTAATAGCTAATTCATTTTCTTCATACCATTTAGTTAATTCCGGATTACTATTATTAAAACTACTTTTTTTAGTCTCTGCTCCATAAGCAATATACGTTGTATTTGGATTGTACTTTCTATAATTTTTTCTTATGTATTTTTCTATATTTTTACTATCACATATTACTAAATCAGAATGCTTTACCATCAATCGTTCTGAGAGTTTCCAATATCTTTGTATTATTGCGTTCCACTTTGCTCTTTTCCATTCATGACCATCCGGATTGAAAAATATCCGACCACCCATTTTGTGAATGCGCTTTTTGAAATATCCCAAACACGGACCTATACGAGATGCTAATATATATATAATCGGTTTTCTGATTTTGTTTTCCTTAATATATTTACAGCACCGGTCAATCGCACATATATCATAATAAACAGCTTGTGCAGCACCTATATTAGGAACTTTAACAGTAAAACACCTCGCATTATTATAGTTGAACTCTTTATTACTATTTCCTTTACAGGCAACATGATATTTGATTTTCTCGATATCTTGATGGTATTGAGTCAGCTTATCTACAAATGTCTCATATCCTCCATATTTACCGGGTATTCCTTTTGAGCCCACTATAAATACATGTTGTATCATTTCATCACTCACTTAGCACTTCCCTTATCTTCTCTTTTATAGTATTAACCGTTGTCTCATGAGGCTGCATTACGGATAATGCCTTACTTCCTCCTGAGAAGCATACCTGTCTATCATTCGTTCCTATAGCCGCTATAGACTCGACTTCATAATCTATTCCAATATCAAGCTGATACTGAACAAATAAAGCCATGGTTTCAGCAGACATATTAGTCTGTATTCCACCTTCGGCCGCGGCAAGTACGGTCGTGTAATTAGTAAGTATCTGCGGTGATAATAACTTATCGATGATTGCAGTGAGCACAAGCTGCTGATTCTTTCCTCTTTGGTTATCTCCATCCATGAAGCTATATCGCTCTCTAACAAATCCTAAGGCCTGTTCTCCATCTAAAGCATTTGTACCTTCTGATATCTCGTAATTTCCATGTCTGGTTGTAAAAGCTATTTCCGAATCTACCGTAATACCTCCAAGTGCATCCACTATCTCTGAGAAAGATTCAAAGTTTAGACGTACATAGTACTTAATCTCTGTATCATATAGCGCCTCTAATGTCTTGATAGAATAGTCCACGCCATATATTCCTGCATGGGTGAGCTTATCTTTCTGCCCACCTGATATACCCGGTATCTCTACATAGTAGTCTCTCGGAGTTGTTGTAAGAAGAATCTTTTTTTTCTCCGGATTTACCGTCATTATGATATTGACATCACTTCTGCTGTTAGTTGTTATCGGCCCTCTTACATCTATTCCGCTAATAAATATACTAAAAGGTTCTTTAACTTCATCGGGACTTGACTGGATGATATCGATTTCCGTGTGGACACCGTATTGGTATAATATTCTGGTCTCGGTATCGAAGTCCTCTACAGCATCTTCGATTATCCCTTGATATGCTTCGTTATAGATAATTGCATTAACTCTTCCCTGTAAAAGTGCCTCTCCAAGCTCCTCAAACGAGTCATATTCTTCTATGAATAATTCTCTGTTAAGCAGCCCCTCTATCTCATCAAGCATTAAATCCGTATTTTCAGTATCCGTAACTGCTTGTATGCCAAAGCGATAATTATATGCTTGAAGTAGTGTTTCTGCAGGATCACTATTTTTAACAACTACTATCATGTTGTCCGTCTTCACATCAACGCTGGCTATCTGCTCTATAAAATCATTCGTTTTATTCAAATACACAATCCCGATGGAGGCAGCAATAATTATAATCAGCCCTAAGATTAACCCTATGACTTTTATTCTTTTACTTACAAACATAAGTAAAAAGTCTATTGTAAGTAGTATGACGATCACAGCTACAAACACAATGTAGTATTTATTGGGCAGTAATCTGCTCTGGTATAAAAGTATGAGAGCTAATGCCGATATGAATACCTGCACTGCATACATTATCTTCATTATTACGTCTAGAATTAAATCATTCTTGCTATCTTTCATCGTTACTATGACCTTTCAATTTCTATTATGCTAACTTATGGCTATGTTTCTTTACTGTATAGTAAGTGTAAGTATTTGTGGTTCTGATGTATTTCCGTCGCTATCCATTACATATATTCCAAACACGTAGCTGCCCGGGGTGTATATGTCATAATCCTCTGTAATGCGAATATGTCTGAACAGCTCTTCTCTCGTATCCACATCATCTACAACATCCCTTACTACTGACGCTATGTTAAAAGCTTCACCCGCTGTGATGGTGTGTTCAGTTGTTGTAAGTGCTAAAACCGGTATAGCTCCATTGGGTTCAATAATATGATCTGTCAATTCCTCTGTGAGAACCTCATCTTCCGCAGATACCTCTTCATCTTCTACAGATACTTCTTCGTCTTCCTGCTCTTCTACTTGCTCTTCATCTTGCTCTTCATCTGCAATATCCTCATTATTTAAAGGGTCTGTGATATAACTTACAATTCTCTTGGCTGTACCCACATTATTCGATGTATCTATTACTGCATAATGAATTACAGCCTTTCCATTGTTTATTTCTGTTATCCTATCTATAAATACATTGTCAGTTAAATCACCATCTTTGTTATCATATGCACTGACTCCAACCATGAGCTCATCATAGTTCTCGCCCTGTGTATATGTAATATTCATCTCTTCTATGTCAATAGTAGGAGCTGTCATGTCTCTGTTTACATATAAGATCAATGACAAGCTAAGAAGAATTGCGATAATCGCTATTCCTACTATAGTTACTATGTGTTTTTTCATCATGTCGTCCCCATATATCATCCTTTATTGATATTCCCCATAATAACCGGATAGTTTTGTATCTGTCTTATTTAGCACTGCTCCTATAATCGGGCATCCTGATAGTTCCAGTTGTTCCTTTACTGCTCTGGCATGCTTATACTTGATTTCATTCGCCGCTATTATTAATATTGCTCCATCGCATTTTTTCGCTATAATAGCCGCATCTATCACTCTGCCAAGTGGGGGAGTATCTATTATTATGCGATCAAAAGATTTACTTGCTGTTTCTATCAATTTGCCAAAGCGTCCATTGCCTAACAACTCTGAGGGATTAGGCGGTATAACACCTGACATAATAGCCATTGTTTTTGATTTTTGAACCTTACCGATTATTTCACCTATCTCGGCTTTACCGGATAAGTAATGGCTAAGCCCCTTACTTTTACCAACTGTTCCGTGTACTCCTGTAAAAACTGATCGTCTTAGATCAGCATCAATATATAGTACGGTCTCTTCATTTTCGGCAAATGACTTTGCAATAGCATACGATATAGTGCTCTTCCCCTCGCCGGGCGTACAACTGGTAAAAAGAATAACCTTCTTGTCATCACCTGAAAACTCTATATTGGTTCTAAGAAGCTTAGTCGCTTCAACTACTCTAAAATCATCCATCATCTTCTTGTTTATGGCTTTAGCATTCCGTGCGCTTTGCACACTCTTTGTTTTCGTAGTTTGCTCTTGTCTTCTTTTACTTCGTTTAGTCATCTTTTTCTCCCTATTATGTACTCTTTTGTGTCGGCATGGATGCCAACACATTAATACCTAGATATCTTTCAACGTCCTCCGCTGTTTTGATAGTTTCATCTTTAATAAATAAAAACAAAACAATAAGAAGTGCTATAAGTACTCCAATTGCACCTCCAAAAACAACGTTCTTTGTAATATTAGGTGATGACTGTGACCTAGGTAAATCTGCTTCTTCAATCGTGCTTACAAGATCTGCATCCATTAGTTTACTTATTTGAATACTTACAGTATCGCGAAGCGTGTCGCATATTAATTTCGCTTGTTTCGGATCCTCATCCTCGACAGAAATATTCAGCATTCTGGTTCCTTCCGGAGTTTCTACGCTAATTCGACTAGTAAGCGTATCCGCGCTTTCGTCAAGCTCTAATATTGCTATAACTTCGTCTATAACCAGTCTGCTTTTTGCCAGTTCCATATAGTCCTTAGTGAGCTGTGTTCCCGTTTGCAAATCATTGTATGTTAGTGATGAGTCACCATCTTGCTTTGATAAGACGTACATTTTTGTAGTAGATGTATACATGGGTGTTATAAAAAATGAGCTGATAATATAGGTTCCCAGCATAGCAATAGCACCTAGTATAATCATCCAGTGTATCTTTTTAATAACCCCCCAAAACAACTCTACAATATCTATTGAAATCTCATCATCTCTATCTTCCATTATCGGTTTCTTTGACATCTTTAATCCTATCCTTTACAATTTTTTTACCATTTTCATAAAAAAGTGTTTTCATTACGTCTATCCCATATTTCTTACTTACTACTTCCGCTGCCTTTAGAAGGCTAGGGCTTCGTTTATCCGTATCATGTGCATCACTAGAAAAGCAAAATACCATATCGTTTTTTAAAAGAGTATGAATAAATTTCTTTATAGTCCTCTTTCCATCTGTAAGGCTGCGAGCATTAATCTGTAACTTAGCACCTATTCTATGTAATAACATGATATTATCAACGTCTCTAACCAAACACTCATAGCGTTCAACATGGGCCAATATCACCTTATATCCATGGTTGACAAGTTTTTGTACACCTTGCCTAATGATAAAAAAATCCTGTTCAGGCAAAAATTCAATCATTATATAACGTCCCGTCATCAAATAAGCTCGCCGTTCTTTCATCAACTTCTCTACATCCTGCACATAAAAAAATTCCATTCCAAGATACACTTTTAAATCATGGTATTTATCTGCCTCTAGTTTTAATAACCTATATGCTGTATGTATCTTGCGTATATCATGTATATAATTTCTTCCGGGATGGCAATGAGGAGTTGTAACCAGAATTCTTGTTCCCTCGTTATATGCAATTTCAAGCATCTTCCTCATTTCTTCCTGATTCTTTGCACCATCATCTATTTCCGGCAGCATATGTGTATGCATATCTGTAAAAATAAATTCTTCCATCATTCCCCCTTACCCTTTCAAAACACTTAAGCATGTTTTTAGAATAATCTTAATGTCTCTTCCAACTGTCCATTCTCCATATATATATTCCTTATCAAGTTCAACAATCTTGTTAAAATCGGAAATATTATCTCTGTCACTTATCTGCCAAATACCTGTCACTCCCGGCTTTATAGCCATCCTTCCTCTTTGTGAAATATCATATTTTTCCCACTCATCTAAGGTTGGCGGTCTAGTCCCTACTAGGCTCATATCACCTTTTAAGACATTAAAAAATTGTGGGAATTCATCTAGCGAATGATTTCTTATGAAATATCCTACTCCCCTTCCCTTTTCATTTCCAATTATTCTAGGGTCGTATTTCATCTTGAACATCAATCCGTCTTCAAATTTATTCCCACTACTTAGTGCTGCTTTTCTTTCTTCTGCATCCGGATACATACTCCGGAATTTATACAGTTTAAAACGTCTGCCATTTCTTCCAACTCTTGTTTGACTAAACAAAACGGGACCGGGAGACTTTATATATATCAGTGGTGCAATTATTAGCATGAGTACACCTGTAAACACACATTCTACCAGACCACCTGCAATATCCATAATTCTCTTTATTATTAATTGATTCCTGCTTACCACATTCGTTCCTGTTGTTAAAATTGCATTATGTCCCATTTTGCTGAGTTCGTACTTCCGACCATATTCATTTCTTACGTCCGAAAGTTTACGATGAACGACTATTCCCATCTCAAGCATCTTATCTATTGTATCTTTATCGATTTCATCCCCTTTTGGAACATCTATATAAACTTCATCTATTGCTGAAAATCTCATATAATTTTCTATTGCATCATTTTCAACTGCATTTACATCTGTATCTCTTAGTACTACTCCTACAACCTTAAATCTTCCGTAATTATTCGAAGTAATTGAAAGTAACGCGTCTTTTATATGCTTTTCATTGCTGATAATAAGCAAACGTCTGTCCCCTTCATTATTGGAAATACTTTTTGTTACTTTATATTTCCATACAATTCTGACACTATATGAAATTAACCCGTATAGTATAAATGCAGTAGTAAAATATATACGCGAAAAATCATCTGTATTCTTAGTGATAAACAAATACATAAGAGCGCATAGCAATACCTTAACTATATGTTTAAATGTAAAAATGAATTCTCTATATATGCCGCGTTTAAGTATATTTTTGAAACTATTAGATAGGATAAAAATCAGTAAATCAATACAAAACAAAATAATATATAGTTTCCTATATGATAGACTATTGTATGGATTTTCAAACCCGAAGCGAATTAAAAACCCACACAACAAGGAAATATGCAAACACAATAAATCCAGGATGATAAAATCATAATGTTTAAACCATCCACTTCTTTCTTGACTATGCATATCTAGGATACCTGTATCATTTTATCCAAATAGTCATTTAACTCATTAATACTTCCAAACACGTGGCATTCTTCGGAGGAATTCTCATTTGTAAAACTTTTTTGCAGCTCAAGTTCATTTTGCTCATTATCAATTAACAGTAATAGCTTTCCCTTTAAATTCAATCCCGATAGCTTTTCCATTAAATCTCTCCTCTTTAATTGGTGTCTTTCAAATGTGCTTTTCTTCTCTTTGACATGAAGATTCCATATGACGTTCCCAATAAAAGAACAAATAATCCTAATATATAGAACGTGTATATTCCTCCTCCACCGGGTTCCGGCATATCAAACAGTTCTCCATTTGTTATGGTATATGTTAGATTATAGTAATAAGTTCCTGAAGTGCTGCCTTCTCCGGTTATTCCCGGTACGCCTGAGGTGATATTGCCACCGGATCCTTCATACGGTATAGTTATTTTTACAGGCTCAGCCAGCAAAGATAACCCTTCTTTACCCTTTGTTTCAGTAAGCAAATAATTACCTGCCGGAAGGTTATCGAATACTGCACTACCGTCTGCTTTTGTTACCTCTACAAATGTGAGACCTCCTGCTTTAGCTGACCAAGTACCATCGCCCGCTACCTCAGCCTCGTTAAGAGTAAATTCTATATCCTCTAAATCTTTGCCGTTATCATCTTTCTTTTTGACAATGATTTTACCTTTAAACTTATTTGTTATAGTGATCTGTTGGCCATCTTTGGTCTCCTCAGGATCATCTATAGTGACCTCGAATGATGGTTTGTTCGCATCAGTTATCCCGGCTGCGTACTGGACATCGATTTCTTCAATTGTATACTCCAGCTCCTTACCATCCGCGTCATATTTCTCTAAATTCGTAAAAGAGCCTTTCCAGTCACCCGCTTTGGTAAGTACTAAAGTCTTCTTCGGAGAGAATGATACAAAATCGCCTGAAGTATTCTTATATTTTAGTTCAACAGTTATTGATTCGATTATTTCTGTTCCCGGGTTTAGTTCCGTTCCTGCATCATCCAACCATACTTTGATAACTTCCAGCTCAGTTAGAGACTTGTTTTCAAAAGTTGGTGTTCCTGTAATCGCTTCATCCGTATCTGCATTAAAATATTTAATCGTGTCTATCGTTAATACACCTGAAGCGCTTATTATTTCCACCTCGACTCTATAGACTGTCGAGTCAATAAGTATACCAACTCCCGAATATGCATTCTCTCTTATGTAATATTCATACGTGCCGGCAGCCGTAAGCTTAATATTGCTCGTGTCAAACGAAATAACTCCACCGGTTACTGATGTTTGCTTATCAATAGATACTTCCAATGCTTTATAGCCTTCAAACAGTTCAAACTCAAATAGCGCTCCTTCGTATTCTTCCCCGTCCAATGTCTTATTAGCTTCTATTTCAGGTGTTACTGTCCGCAGCCTGTTAGTAATCGTTCTACTGGTACCGGTTGATGTATTAACAGATTGTCCAATCGATATAGTAAATGCCGCTTTCTGTGCCTCTGTTACTCCCGCTGCATATGTAATCGATACTTCGGCTACTGTGTAGTCGATTACATTTCCAAATGTATCATAATAATTCAGGTTTTCAAATTTCCCTTTCCAATTGCCGGCCTTAGTAAGTGTCAATGTCTGCTTGGGTGAGAAAGAAGCATATGATGGCATATATACGTTTCTATACTTTAACTCAACTGTTACTGACTCGATTAGAAGACTATCCGGGTCAAGACTATCCCCATTATTATCCAACCACGTCTTTATTACCTCAACCTCGGTAATCGTTGTATTCTCAAATACCGGTACTGTTACCGACTCACCGACTATTAAATCTCCACCACTGCCGACTGTCACCTTGTTATATTCATTTGTGGCAACTAAGGCACCACCCGATTCACTCACCGTTATTTTTACCTGATATACCGTTTCATCCATGAGTATATTACCGGTACCGGAGTACGCCTTCTCTCTAATAAAATAATAATGCTCTCCTGCAGAATCATATTCTATTGAACTGGTATCGAAATTTATAACTCCTGATGCTCCGGTTGTATACTGAGTATCAATAGATTTCTCAGTTCCTCCATATCCTTCAAACAACTCAAAAGAGAATTCACTTTGGTTGCTATAATAGTTGCCATCTAATGTTTTTCTGGCTGTTATCTCCGGTGTAACCGGAACCTTTTTTGTCACATTATCAAAATACGCAGTAGGAGAGCTTTCATCAATTCTTATCTCTCTGCCATTTTCATTTAAATAATAATAAGTCACATTAGTTACAATACCACCATTACTTACGTCAACCACTATGTGATAAACAGTTTCATCGTATATAATACCTGTATCTGTACCTTTAATTTCTGTAACTATATATCTATATCTCCCCATCTGTGTATAGGTTATCGTAGGAAAGGTAACAACGCCGGAGCTTGTGGTTGTCACAGTATGGTCATAACCGCCTTCATGATAACCTCCATACCACTCATCCCATACAGCTCTGAAAGTATATTCATTACCTGTATAGTCAACCCCATCCACTCTTTTTCCTATACTAAAATTAAACTGATTCACTGTCGCATCCATGGGTACTATCATTCCCCAGTCAGTTAGATTACCCAAGTCATTTTGCAATTCCAAAAATTCAACTAAGAGTCCCTCATCTTCTATATCTTCATGTGATGCAACTTGCTCGTCGTCCTTGTACAGATAAAGGAACAATACCGCCTCTTTCCCTGCAAGACCCACAGAAACAAATTCAAACTCGACCTCAACTTCTCCATTTGAATCATCGGCAACAAAACTTTTTTTCGCACTTAACTCCTCAGTCAGCTCTTCAATTGACTGATCGGCAGCGGTTCCCATCCACACACCTTTTAAGGTATACTTATCATCTTTGGTAAGACCCTGATATCTCAATGTGAGCTTTACCGTAGTCTCATCCGATGCTTCTATTTGAAATACTCCCTCTTCATTTTCCGTATTATCTATAATCTCTGCACTTATCTCAATTTCATTAGTCTCATCCTCGTCTTGTAAAACACTCGCATAACTAGTCAAAGGAATTGAAGACACCATAATTACCAGAGCCAACATCCATGCTTGAAATCTCCGTGTAAGTCTACAC